>NZ_JBXASF010000005.1:0-75147 GCF_058809015.1 Caulobacter sp. GW821-FHT11A05
TCCTCAAGAGCCAATCCAGAAAATGATGTGTCAGCTATGTCCCCGAACACCTGTCAGGCATGTCCCCGGGCTGAACACTTGTGCCTAGGATCCCGGGTTCAGCCGCGACAGGCCCGTGCCCTGGAGGCGCGGCTGCGCCTCCACCCCACCGCGAGAGAAAGCCGACAGCGGGATCCTAGGCACAAGGCCTAGAATGACGATAGCGGAGGGGAGGGGGCGGGGAGGTTCACACCCACCAATGAAAAAGGGCCCGGATCGCTCCGGGCCCTTCGTCATTTTTCAGAACTGAAAGCCTAGTGGCTCTCGTTCCGCCAGACCCGGCGGTAGCTCATGTAGAGCAGGCCGCTGAACAGGATCAGGTAGATCATCACGGCCAGGCCCATCTGGTTGCGCTCTTCCAGCTTGGGCTCGGCGGCCCACATCAGGAAGGCGGCGACGTCGACGGCCTGCTGGTGCGCCGTCGACTTCGTGCCGTCGTCGAAGGTCACCTTGCCGTCGGCCAGCTGCGGCGGCATGGCCACGAAGCCGCCGGGCGGGGCGTGTTCCTTCGAACCGGTCCAGCCGGCCGAGACGTCGCCCGGGAAGTAGGCGTTGTAGTGCTGGCCGGTCGGCACGGTCAGGCCCTTGGGCGGAGCCTCGAAGCCGGTCAGGAAGGCGGCGAGGTATTCCGGGCCGCCCGAACGGGCCTTGGCGATCACCGACAGGTCCGGCGGCAGGGCGCCGCCGTTGCCGGCGCGGGCCGCGTAGTCGTTCTTGTAGGGCGACGGGAACTTGTCGGCCGGGACGGCGGGACGGGTGATCTCGTCGCCGGTCTCGGTGTCGATGTCCGGCACCTGGATGTCGGCGGCCAGCGCCTTCACATAGAGGTTGTCGTTCGGGTTGCCCCACTTCTTGTCATAGAAGGGGCCGCCCTTGTCGCCGAGGTTGCGGAACGACAGCAGCTTCATCGAGTGGCAGGCCGAGCAGACCTCCCGGTAGACCTTGTAGCCGCGTTGCAGCTGGGCCTGGTCGAACTTCCCGAAGGGGCCTTCGAAGCTGTAGGCGATGTCGTGCGGATGCTTGGCCCCGCCCGACGCCAGGGCGGGGGCCGCCACCAGCGTCGTCAGAGCCGCCGCGATCAGGGTGAGTTTGCGCAGCATCTGAGGCTCAGCCCTTCTTTTCGGCGTCGGCCGTGGCGCCCGCGGGCGTCGTGGCGGGGTGGGACAACGCCGGCGCGGCGATGGTTTCAGGTGTCGGCAGCGGGGTCTCGATGAGGCCCAGCAGCGGCATGATCACGATGAAGTAGGCGAAGTAGTAGAGGGTGGCGAGACGCGACAGCCAGACCCAGCTGTTGAGATCGCTCTCGAGGATCTTGATGGTCTCGAGGCCCGGGATCACCTGGTCGTCCGGCAGCTTGGCGCCGCAGAAGCCGAGGATGACGCAGACCACCAGCAGGATGATGAAGTACAGCTTGGCCATCGGCCGGTAGCGCATCGAGCGCACCTTCGACGTATCCAGCCAGGGCAGGGCGAACAGCACGCCGATGGCGCCGAACATGGCCGCCACGCCCATCACCTTGTCCGGCACGGCGCGCAGGATGGCGTAGAAGGGCAGGAAGTACCATTCGGGCACGATGTGCGCCGGGGTCACCAGCGGGTTGGCCTCGATGTAGTTGTCGGCATGGCCAAGGGCGTTGGGCATGTAGAAGACGAACACCGCGAAGAGGATCAGGAAGACGCTCATCGCGAAGCCGTCCTTCACCGTCGCATGCGGGGTGAAGGGCACGGTGTCGGCCTTGGACTTGGGGTCGATGCCGGTCGGGTTGTTCTGGCCGACCACATGCAGGGCCCAGATGTGCAGGATCACCACGCCGGCGATCATGAAGGGCAGCAGGTAGTGCAGCGAGAAGAAGCGGTTCAGGGTGGCGTTGTCGACGGCGAAACCGCCTTGCAGCCAGGTCAGGATCGGGCCGCCGATCAGCGGGATGGCCCCGATGATGTTGGTGATCACGACCGCGCCGTGGAAGCTCATCTGACCCCAGGGCAGGACATAGCCCATGAAGGCGGTGGCCATCATCAGGAGGTAGATGACGCAGCCCAGGATCCACAGGATCTCACGCGGCGGCTTGTAGCTGCCGTAGTAGAGGCCCCGGAACATGTGCAGGTAGACCGCGATGAAGAACATCGAGGCCCCGTTGGCGTGGGTGTAGCGCAAGAGCCAGCCGTAGTTCACGTCGCGCATGATGTGCTCGACGGAGGCGAAGGCGCCGCCGGCCGACGGATTGTAGTGCATCGCCAGCACGATACCGGTGACGATCTGCACGCCCAGGCACAGGGCCAGGATGCCGCCGAAGGTCCACCAGTAGTTCAGGTTCCGCGGCGTCGGATAGTCGACGAAGCTGTCCCAGACCAGGCGGGTGACGGGAAGGCGCTGGTCGAGCCAGCGGGTGATGCCGGTTTTCGGCTCGTAAGTGGAATGTCCGCTCATCGTCAGCCGATCTTGACCTTGGTGTCGGAAAGGAAGGCGTAGTCCGGAACCACGAGGTTCTTGGGCGCGGGGCCCTTACGGATGCGGCCGGAGGTGTCGTAGGTCGACCCGTGGCAGGGGCAGAACCAGCCGCCGTAGTCGCCGCCGCCGACCGTGGGCACGCAGCCCAGGTGGGTGCAGCTGCCGATCAGGACCAGCCATTGCGGCTTGCCTTCCTTGTGGCGCTGGGCGTCGGCCTGCGGGTCCTTGAGGACGGCGCTGTCGTCGCGGACGGCGGCGTCGATCTGGGCCTGGGTGCGGTTGCGGATGAACAGGGGCTTGCCGCGCCAGTTGATCGTCACCTGCTGGCCGGTCTCGATCTTGGTCAGGTCGTATTCGACGCTGGCCAGGGCGAGGGTGTCCGCCGAGGGGTTCATCTGGCTGACCAGCGGCCAGGCCACCGCGCCGACGGCGCCGCCCGCCGCGGCGATGGCCGCGATGTAGATGAAATCGCGCCGGGAGGGATCGTCCCCGGCTTCCGTGGAATGAACGGCGCTGTCGGCCACCTGCAGGTCACCCTTCGCAATCGCCGGCCCCGGAGGAGAGGTCGGCTCTAAGGAAAAATCCCGGTCGTTGCTCGGACTGCCGCAAAGCGTACGGCGGGCGCACGCGATTCGACGGGCCGCCCCAGCAAGCTCCCGTGGCCGGATCGCTTAGAACCTACCCGACCCTTTTTCAACCGGCTGTGATCGGAAAAGGATGCGAGGGGCCGCATGGACCTGGGCCGCGATGCGTATAAAAGGCCCGGCATGACCGACGCCGCCCTCCTCGAAACCCGCAAGTCACGCGCCCAGGCCTGGTTCGAAGCCCTGCGCGATCGCATCCTCCAGCGCTTCGAAGCCCTGGAGGACGCCGCCCCCGCCGACCTCTATCCGGGTCAGCCCGGGCGCTTCGAGAAGAAGCCCTGGGTCCGCGCCGCCGGCGGCGGCGGGGTGATGTCGATGATGCACGGCCGCTTCTTCGAGAAGGTCGGGGTGCACACCTCCGTCGTCTTCGGGACCTTCACCCCGGAAATGGCCAAGACCATGCCTGGGGCCGAGGAGGATCCGCGCTTCTTCGCCACCGGCGTCTCGCTGATCGCCCATATGCACAGCCCGCGGGTGCCGGCCGTGCATATGAACACCCGCTTCATCTGCACGACCAAGGGCTGGTTCGGCGGCGGCGCCGACCTGACGCCGCTGCTGGGCTACCAGCGCGACCAGGCCTTCCCCGACGCCATCGCCTTCCACGCCGCCTTCAAGGACGCCTGCGACCGCTTCGATCCGGACTGGCACGCCAAGTACAAGGCCTGGTGCGACGAATACTTCTTCCTGCCGCACCGCAACGAGCCGCGCGGCATCGGCGGCATCTTCTACGACCATCACGACAGCGGCGACTGGGACAAGGACTTCGCCTTCACCCAGGCGGTGGGCGAGGCGTTCCTGGCCAGCTACCCGGCCATCGCCGAGGGCCGCATGGCCGAGCCCTGGACGGCGGAGGAACGCGAGCAGCAGCTGATCCAGCGCGGGCGCTATGTGGAGTTCAACCTGCTCTACGACCGCGGCACGATGTTCGGGCTGAAGACGGGCGGCAACGTCGACTCGATCCTCAGCTCGATGCCGCCGACGGTGAAGTGGCCCTAGGGCGCCGGGAAAATCGCCGGCAGGCGTCTGAAGGCCTGACTATCGAAGCGGCAGACCATTATACCGCCGGTCGCCGGACCAACCATAAAGGCGATGTCGCCGAAAACTCGCGAAAACCGGGCGAAATCTCATGCCCCGTTGGCTTTTGCGTGGGCCCGGGCCGCGAGGATGTGGCCCAGGGCGTTGGTCAGTGGGTTGGCCGACCCGCCGGGTTTGTTGGTCGAAAGCGCGCCGGTCCGACCAACGCCTCCGGCGAGGCCCGGCGCGAGGGCCGAAAACGTCGATGAATATGTCTAGACATATTGCGGAAAGGCCCGGCGGCCGGGGGTTTTTGGCCGGAATTCAGTGTTGGGAGCCAGCCGGCCCTAGGCCGGACAAGCCGCGCCGGTGTCGATCCACGCCCGGATCAGGTCGCCGAAGGTCTTCTGATCCCCTGGCGCCGGGACGCGGCCCTTGCCGGGGTTCCAGCCCCAGCCGACCAGTTCGTCCTCGTTCATATGGTGAAACAGCGCCTCCAGGTCCTTGCCGCCGTTGCGGGTCGGGTCCTTGATCTGGCGGCAGATCTCGCCGGGGCTCTTGCCCTGCCAGGCCATCTTGGCCGGGGCCAGGGCCCACTTCGGATTGCCCGGGATGGACTGGATGTTGTCGCCGCCGACCTCGAAGTTCCTGGCGCCATGGCAGGCCGTGCAGCGCTGGCCGGCCGGGCCGTGGCCGTCGAGGGCGCCGGTCATCGGCGGATTGTGCACCCTCATCGCCGCGCCCTGGCGGGGGGTGTTGTCGGCCGGGTGGCAATTCATGCAGCGCGGATGGGTGATCACCTTGGCGGCCTCGGCATAGAGGGCCAGGGAGCGGGCGTTCCGGTCGGTTACGCCGTTGAAGGCCGAGGCGGGCTTCAGCGCCGCCTGCCTGGCCAGGGCGGCCTCCCAGGCGGGCAGCGGACGGGTGGTCTGCGCCCTGGCCGGCATCAGACCGACGGCGGCGATGACGGCGAAGGTCGCCAGGCAGATGAAGAAGAAGGCGCGCATGGTCGCAGAACGGCGCGCTCTCAGCATGGTTGCGAAACTAGTAGGCCATCCCCTGCGCCACCGCCTTCAGCCGTTCCACGGCCGCCAGCTTGTCGTCCATGAAGTCGTGGTCGATCCACCACTCCTCGACCTCGCGCATCACCTCGCCGACCATCGGGCCCTTGGGCACGCCGGCGGCCAGCACCTCCTCGCCGGTCAGCGGGAAGGTCGGCGGCGTCCAGGTCTGGGCCAGGGCCAGCAGGCCGCGCCATTGCGGGGTGGTCGAGGGCCGGCCCGAGGCGGCCCAGCCCAGCTTGATGCGGTCGCTGAAGGCCCGCAGGCCGATCTTGTAGACGGTGCGTCGCGCCTCGCGCGGGCTCATCCAGGAGACGATGCGCGGCTCCTTGCCGGCCGCCTCGATCAGCCGGTCCTTGAGGGCGTTCGACAGCCGCAGCCGCTCGGCGGTGTCGCGGGCCACCACCGGATCGTCGGGCAGCAGGGCGGCCAGGCGAATTTCGGCGTCGGTCTCGAACAGCTGCTCGGTCTGGATGGCCACCAGGGTCTCGAACCTCGTCAGCGCCTTGACCTGCGGCAGCACCGAGGAGAGCACGCTGGTCGCCGCCATCAGCCGCAGGGCCGCGCGCGGGTCCTCGGCGGCCAGCAGCTTCAGGAGCTCCTTCTGCGTCCGCTCGGCCGCGCGGCCCGACAACATGCCCTTCAGCGCCTTGCAGGCGGTCAGGGCCGCCTGGTCAGGGTCGCCCTTGCCGTACCAGGCATGAAAGCGGAACCAGCGCAGGATGCGTAGGTAGTCCTCGCGGATACGGGTCATCGGATCGCCGACGAAGACGATGCGGCCGGCCAGGCAGTCGGCGATGCCCTCGCCGGTGGGATCGAACAGTCGGCCGTCGGCGTCGGCGTAGAGGGCGTTCAGCCGGAAGTCGCGCCGCTGGGCGTCCTCGGCCCAGTTCTTGGTGAAAGCGACGACCGCGCGCCGCCCGTCGGTCGCCACGTCGCGGCGCAGGGTGGTGATCTCGTAGGGCCGGCCCTGGCTGACGCCGGTGACGGTGCCGTGGTCGACGCCGGTCGGCACCGCCTTGAGGCCCGCCGCCTCCAGCGCCTCGGTGACCTGGTCGGGGGTCAGGGTGGTGGCGATGTCGATGTCGTCGACTTCGGTCTTCAGCAGGGTGTTGCGCACGCAGCCGCCGACGAACCGGGCGCAGCCGGCGAAGCCCTTGGCCTCAAGCGCCGTGATGACCGCCTGGGTGGCGGGCAGGGTCATCCAGGCGGGCTGGCCGATACTGTCGGGAAGGGTGGACATGGGCGTTGGCTTATCGCGGGGGATGGCCGCTGAGAAGGGGCGTTGTCTCGGCTTTCGCGCCGCGCCGCCGGTCTCCTTTCCTTTGCTGTCATCCCACGGCCGCGTAGCGGACCGGGGGACCCATTTTTCCGCCAGGCGCATGGCGTCGGCAGCTGGGGCGCCGCCGTCGATGACGGACTGACAATCCAGGCGGTTCCTCACCCACGATGGGTCCTCCGGTTCCCGCTTCGCGGGCCCGAAGGATGACAGTTTTGGGTGGGGTGGGTCTAAGCCGCCGGTTGGGGGGATTGGGGGTCATCAGAAGCCGAAGGCTTGCGGCGGACCGTAATCACGTCGCCGGCACGCGTGATCTCGACCTCGGTCCCTTCGCCGAAACCGCATCCGTCCGGCAGCAGGACGTAAGGCCCTTCGGCGTCTTCAAGAATGCGGCTCGTTGCGATGGCCATCTGGTTGGACCTCCGGAGAATAGTCTACGATTTTCCGGGCCCTCAGGCCACCGCCGCCCCATACAGGCGGTCGTACAGCGCCCGCAGCATGCCCGCCGTCGCGCCCCAGATCAGCTCGTCCTCCCAGGTCATGGCGTAGAACCGCCGGCGCTGGCCGTCGGGCATGTCGTAGTGGCGTTCCTCGTAGTTGGCCGGGTTCATCAGGAAGCCGAACGGGGTCTCGAAGATGTGCGCCACCTCCGCCTCGCTGGCGACCAGCGGCAGGTCCGGCGGCAGGAAGCCGACCACCGGGGTGACCAGGTAGCCGGTGCCGGTCCGGTAGGGGGTCGAGAGGCCCGCCAGGGTGACATGGGCGCGGTCCAGGGCGATCTCTTCCTCGGCCTCGCGCAGGGCCGCCTCGACGGCGGTCTCGCCGGGGTCCATGCGGCCGCCGGGGAAGGCGACCTGGCCCGAATGGCGGCGCAGGGTCGAGGCGCGGCGGGTCAGCAGCACCGACAGGCCCTCGGGACGCTCGATCAACGGCACCAGCACGGCGGCCGGGGTAACTGTGGTCTCGCCCGGATGCAGGTCCGGGTTCATGTCGAAGTCGGAGCGGTAAGGCCGCCCGGTGCCGCTGTCGTCCAGCGGGTCGAGGTGGTGGCTGATCCACTCGCGCAGTTCGGAGCCCGGCTTCACGTCAGATGCGCCCCGACCGGGCCGACGGGGAAGAAGGTTCCGCCGCTTTCGACGCCCAGCACCGGGCCGTCGGCGGTCAGGTGCTCGGTGGCCATCTCGACGAGTTCGTAGAAGACCGGCCGGGCGATGCGGGCCTCCAGGCCCCGGCGGACGTGGACGTAGGGGCGGGGCTCGCCGGTCGCCGGGTCGGCCTCGACGCGGATCGGATTGTCCGGGCCGGCAACCACCTCATCGCCGACGTTGGTCAGGAACTTCAGCGAAGCGCCCTCGCGGTCGACCCGCACGGCGATGAACGGCGCGTCCTCGACCGTGATCCGCATCTTCTCGACCGGGGTGACCAGGTGGAAGCCGTCCGGGTCCTTGCGCAGCACGGTCGAGAACAGCCGCACCAGCGCCTCCCGGCCGATGGGGCTGCCCTCATGGAACCACAGGCCGTCCTTGCGGATAACGATGTCGATGTCGCCGCAGTGGGCGGGGTTCCACAGATGCACCGGCGGCAGGCCGCGCGGTCCCGCCGTCTTGCCCCCCGCTGATTGGGCGGCGGCGATGACGCTCTCGAGGCCGGGCGGGGAGGAACTCATGGGGAGGGTTTAGGAGGGTTACGCGGCGGTCGGCAAGGCGCCGCGCGGACTTCGCGTCAGCCGCCCAGGCTCGCCGGCCGGTCCTGTCCCGCCGCCCAGTCCCTCCGCGTCCGGGCGTAGACGAAGCAATCGGCCGGCTCGGAGCCGAAGCCGGCGCTGCGAAGCAGGCCCTCACGGACGTAGGCGCGGCGTTCGGCGAGCTTCCAGCTGGCGACGTTCCAGGTCTCGATGAGCAGCTGCAGGCGATGGACGTCAGGCCGGGTCTCGAACAGATGATCGGTGAGGAGCCCGAGAGCCTGGCTGGCGAAGCCCCGGCCGCGATCCTGAGGGTCATGCAGGATGTAGCCGATCTCCAGGCCGTGGATGCAGGGCGCGGCGCGGTAGAACTGGGTGGTGCCCAGCAGGCGGCCGGTGGCGGTCTCGACGATGGCCGCCGCGCCGGCGTCGCGGGTCCACAGGCCGGTGTCGGCGAAGGCCCGACGCAGCTCAGCGTCCTCGTCCAGTGGCTCCTGGATGGAGACGGTGAAGGGGAAGGGGCGGATCTGGGCGAGGTCGCCGGGGCGGATGCGGCGCAGGGCGACGTCGGCGGCGGTGGCCAGGGCGTCGGAGGGATCTGACGAGGTCATGAGCAGGTCCGGGATCATAGGCAGCGGGCCCGCCGGAAGGGCGGGTGGCGTTGGGCGCCGCGCGGGAGCGGGCGCCGATGTCCAGGGTCAGGCCATGGCGGCCACTATGACCCGCCACCGGAGCCGGTCAACGGGCGGCGCGGTCAGTCCCGCGCTTCGACCGGCAGGATCTTCATCTTCGTCTGGCTGGCGGCCAGTGACCGCATCGCCTTCATGAAGGCCAGCGATTCCGGAACCTGGAAGTGGGCGTCCAGGGCGGCGCGGTCTTCCCACTCCTCGTAGAAGACCAAAGTCAGCGGGTCTTCCGCATCGATGCTGACCCCATGCTGCAGGCAGCCGGGCTCTGTGCGGGAGCGGCGGACGTGGTCCAGCGCCGCCTCAAGCATGGCGTCGAAGGTTTCCGGCCTGCCGGTGACCGTGCCGGTGACGACGATCATCAGCTTTTCGCCGGGCCGTCGTAGGCGTCGCGCAGTTCGCGTTTCAGCACCTTGCCGATGTGGCTGCGGGGCAGGGCGTCGACCAGCACCACGTCGGCCACCCGCTGGGTCTTGCCGACCTTGCTGTTGGTGAACTCGCGGATGTCCTGCGGGGTGGCGGACATGCCCTCCTTCAGAGCCACGAACGCCACCGGCGTCTCGCCCCAGTCCTTGGACGGCACGCCGACGACGGCGGCTTCCACGACGGCGGGATGCTCGACCATCACCGCCTCCATGTCGCTGGGATAGATGTTGAAGCCACCGGAGATGATCATGTCCTTGCGGCGGTCCATCAGCTGCAGGAAGCCGTCGGCGTCGAGCCGGCCGACGTCACCCGTGCGGATGTAGATGTCGCCGGTCTCCGGGTGGACCCACTGGGCCTCGGCCGTCTTGCCCGGCTGGTTGTGGTAGCCGTTCATGGTGGCGGGGCTGTAGCCGACGATCTCGCCGATCTCGCCGGTGGGGACCTCGTTCCCCTCCTCGTCGACCAGGCGGATGATGCAGCCTGGGGCCGGCTGGCCGACGGTGTGCAGCTTGTCGGGGTGTTCGTGCGCCGCCAGCATGAAGCTGCCGCCGCCCTCGGTCATGCCGTAGTACTCGATCAGGCCGCCCGGCCAGCGCTTGAGGATCTCCGCCTTCAGTTCGGCCGAGAAGGGGGCGCTGGTGCAGAACTTTCCGACATAGCTCGACAGGTCGTAGTCGTCGAAGCCCGGGAATTCCATCAGCCGGCGGTACTGCACCGGCACCAGCATGGCGTGGGTGATCTTCTGGGCCTGCGAGATCTTCAGGAACTTCTCGCTGTCGAACTTGCCCATCATGTGAACGGTGCCGCCGCCCGACAGGGTCGGGAAGAAGCAGACCAGGGTGGTGTTCGAGTACAGCGGGGTGGAGATCAGGCTGCGGGCGTCCGGGCCATAGCCGGCGCCGTCCGGGCGGATGGCGAGGTGGCGCCAGCGCATGCCGTGGCTCTGGACGATGCCCTTGGGGATGCCGGTCGTGCCCGAGCTGTAGATGATGTTGAAGGGGTCTTTCCTGTCGATGGCGACTGGGGCGGGCTTGGTTCCGGCGGGCGGCAGCCAGGCGGCGAAGCTGTCGCCGGCGTCGGACTCGTCCAGCGCGATGCGGCGGGCGGTGACCTGGTCCATGACGCCGCTCATCAGCTCGGCGACGCCACGATCGAGGAAGAACAGGCTGGCCCCGCTGTCGGCGATCATGCCGACCAGCTGTTCGGCGGTGGAGGAGGGGGCCAGCGGCGCGGCGGCGATGCCGGCCCGCAGGCAGCCCAGGAACAGCACCGCATAGTTGATCGAGGTGGTGGCGCAGATGGCCACCGCCTGCTTCTGGGCGACGCCGTCCCGCTGCAGCCCGGCGGCGACGCGGTCCATCAGGGCGTCGAGCTGGCCCCAGCTGATGGATTGGCCGTCCTGCCAAAGGGCCGGGTGGTCCGGCCGGGCGGCGGCATGCTCGCGCATGATGTCGGGCAGGTTGCCGAAGTCGGCGGCGCGGAACTGGTCGAGGAGGGTCATCGTCACGCTCTCAGTGATCCTTCTCCCGCTCGTCGGGAGAAGGTGGCCCCCGAAGGGGGTCGGATGAGGGCAGCGCGGAAGCCTGAAGGCCAGCGCCAGAACAAACTCAATCGTCGGAAGCCGGTGCTGCCCTCATCCGTCGGCTTCGCCGCCACCTTCTCCCGACAGGCGGGAGAAGGGAACGGATACGGCCGCTACAGGTCCTTGAACCCCTTGCCCTCGGCGGCCAGCTTCTCCAGCAGGGCCGACGGCTTGAAGAAGTCGCCGTGCTTGTTCTGGTAGTCCTTCAGCCGCTCGACCACCGTCTTCAGCCCGACGCTGTCGCCGTAGTGCATCGGCCCGCCGCGGTAGACCGGCCAGCCGTAGCCGTTGACCCAGACCGTATCGACGTCCGAGGCGCGGATGGCCTTGCCCTCTTCGAGGATCTTGGCCCCCTCGTTGATCATCGTGAAGATGGTCCGCTCGAGGATCTCCTCGTCGCCGATGTCGCGGGCGTTGGTGCCGGCCTTGGCGGCGAAGTCCTTGATGATCTTCTCGGTCACCGGCGAGGGCTTGGCGTTGCGGTTCTCGTCATAATCGTAATAGCCCGCGCCGGTCTTCTGGCCGCGGCGGTCCATCTCGCAGAGCACCTCGCGGATGGTCGAGGAGGAGGACTTGTCCTTGTCCCAGCCGATGTCGAGGCCGGCCAGGTCGCTCATCGCGAACGGGCCCATCGGGAAGCCGAAGTCATAGAGCACGCGGTCGACGTCCCAGGGCATGGCCCCTTCGGCGACCAGGGCCTGGGCCTGGCCCTGGCGGCTGGACAGCATGCGGTTGCCGACGAAGCCCGGGCAGACCCCGACCAGGACGCCGACCTTGCCGATGGTCTTGGCCAGCTTCATCGAGGTGGCGATGACGGGCTTGGAGGTCTTTTCGCCGCGCACAATCTCCAACAGGCGCATGACGTTGGCCGGCGAGAAGAAGTGCAGGCCGATGACGCTTTCCGGCCGGCTGGTGGCCGCGGCGATCTCGTCGACGTTCAGGTAGCTGGTGTTGGTGGCCAGGATGGCGCCCGGCTTGGCGATCTTGTCCAGCTTGCCGAAGATGTCCTTCTTGATGTCCATGTTCTCGAACACGGCCTCGATGATCAGGTCGCAGTCGGCCAGATCGGAGAGGTCGAGCGAGCCGGTCAGGGCGGCCATGCGCTTTTCGACATCGTCCTGGGTCAGGCGGCCCTTCTTGGCGGTGTTCTCGTAGTTCTTGCGGATGACGCCGAGGCCGCGATCGAGGGCGTCCTGCTTCATCTCGACGATCTTCACCGGGATGCCGGCGTTGAGGAAGTTCATCGAGATGCCGCCGCCCATGGTGCCGGCGCCGATGACGCCGACTGATCTGATCGGCAGGACTTCGACATCGTCACCGACATCGGGAATCTTGTTGGCGGCGCGCTCGGCGAAGAAGACGTAGCGCTGGGCGGCCGACTGCGGGCCGGTCATCAGCTCCATGAACAGCTTGCGCTCGACCTTCAGCCCCTCCTCGAAGGGCAGGTTCACCGCCGCCTCGATGCACTGGATGTTGGCTTCCGGGGCCTTGAAGCCGCGGAACTTGCGGGCGTTGGCCTTGCGGAAATCGGCGAACACCTGCGGGTCGGCCTTGACCTCGCGGTCACGCACCTTCTTCAGCGGCCAGTTCTCGGCCACCACCTTCTTGGCGAAGGCGATCGCGCCCTCGCGCAGCTTGCCCTCTTCGACCAGCTCATCGACCAGGCCCATGGCGGCCGCCGCCTTGGCGGGGGTGTGGCTGCCGCTGGTCATCATCTCCAGGGCCTTTTCGGCCCCGACGATGCGCGGCAGGCGCTGGGTGCCGCCGGCCCCGGGCAGCAGGCCGAGGTTCACTTCCGGCAGGCCGAGCTTGGCCGAGGGCACCGCCACCCGGTAGTGGGCGACCAGCGCCACTTCCAGGCCGCCGCCCAGGGCCGTGCCGTGGATCGCCGCGACCACCGGCTTGGGCGAATTTTCCATCATGCCCTGGACGTCGAACAGGCTGGCGCCCTTGGCGGCCCCGCCGAATTCGCTGATGTCGGCGCCGGCGATGAAGGTGCGGCCGTCGCAGATCAGGACGATGGATTTGACCGTGTCATCGGCGATGGCGGCCTTGAAACCCTCGAACAGACCGTCGCGCACGCCGAACGACAGGGCGTTCACCGGGGGCGAGTTCAGGGTGATGACGGCGACGTCGCCCTCGTTGGAGAGGTCGGTGACGGAATTGATTGCGGCCATGGCGTTGCGCCCCTATCGTCGTTGAAACGTTTGTTTGAGCGCAAACTGCCGAGGCGGACCGCCAGAGTCCAGCCCGACCTGGAGGGAGCCTGCCATGGACCTTGATTTCCTGCCCGAGCACGCCGAGTTCCGCACAGAGGTCCGGACCTGGATCGAGGACAATTTCCCCAAGGCCATCCGCGACAAACAGGCGACCGGCGAGCATCTCAACAAGGAGGAAATCCTCTCCTGGCACCGGATCCTCCACAAGAAGGGCTGGCTGACGCCGTCCTGGCCGACCCAGTACGGCGGCACGGGCTGGGACCCGGTGCGGCGCTACATCTTCAGTGAGGAACTGGCCCGGGCCAACACCAGCCAGCCCAGCTTCGGCCTCGGGATGATCGGGCCGGTGCTCTACACCTTCGGCTCCGACGACCAGAAGGAGAACCTTCTCAAACCCACCCTGGCCGGCGACATCTGGTGGTGCCAGGGCTACAGCGAGCCCGGCGCCGGTTCCGACCTGGCGGGCCTGTCGACCAAGGCCGAGCGCTTCACCGGCGACGACGGCAAGGAATACTACAAGGTCAACGGCCAGAAGACCTGGACCACCCAGGGCCACTTCGCCGACTGGGGCTTCTTCCTGGTCCGCACCGACTTCACCGCCAAGAAGCAGGAAGGCATCACCTTCCTGCTGATCGACATGAAGACCCCGGGCATCAGCGTTAAGCCCATCATCACCATCGACGGCGGCCACGAGGTCAACGACACCTTCCTGGAAGACGTCATCGTGCCCGTGGAGAATCGCATCGGCGAGGAGAACAAGGGCTGGACGGTGGCCAAATACCTGCTCGGCCATGAGCGCACCGGCATCGCCGGCGTGGCGCGGTCCAAGCGCGGCATCGAACGCCTGCGCGAAATCGCCGCCGGCCAACTGGCCGACGACGGCGCTCCGCTGATCGACGACGCCGACTTCCGCCGCAAGATCGCCGAGCTGGAGGTCGACCTGCAGGCGCTCGAATACACCGAGCTGCGCACCCTGGCCGGCGAGAGCAGCGGCAAGGGGCCCGGCCCGGAAGCGTCGCTGCTCAAGGTCAAGGGCACCGAGGTCGGCCAGCGGCTGACCGAACTGACCCTTGAAGCGGCCGGCCATTACGGCGAGCCCTATTTCCGCGGCTTTCCCAAGGAGGGCGGCAACGCCCTGCCGATCAGCCCCGACTTCGCCTTCAAGGCGGGCCCGACCTACTTCAACATGCGCAAGACCTCGATCTTCGGCGGCTCCAACGAAATCCAGCGCAACATCATGGCCAAGGCGGTGCTGGGGCTTTGATTGGCGCCTGACCCCTCAGGGGCGTTAGAGCCTCACCCACCCCGCCGCCAAGCCGCTTCGGCGTGGGATCGGACGTTGACCGCTTCGACGGGACTGGGATTTTTCGACTGATCGCCACATGCCGCGTCAAGAGCCTTTCGGGTGTGGGGATAGTCTTTTACCGACCAGGGCCCGCGAGGAAGGCTGTCATCTGTGACGCGCCGTTCCACGTCCCAGAAGGTCTCCCCCAAGGTCGACGCTTGGCCCACATCGCAGTCGAAGACCATCTGTCGGTCTGAAATGTACCGGACCCTGCCGCCCGTGCCTCGGACGAGGACCAACATGTGGAAGATGGCCTGATCCCCAGACTTGCCGCCGCCTTCCCGATCCAGATACATCGCGCGGCCAAGGCTTGCATCGATTGCCACCGGAACGTAGCTGCCGGACTCAAGGGCAGAGATAGCTGTCGCGGTACGGGCGCCCGGAAATGACCGATCCCTCTGGGCTCCCCCAGTTCGGCGGGCGGCGTCGATTTCGATTTGATCGAGCCGCGCAAAGACCGGCGTTTCCGCCTGCCGAGGACCGCCGCAGAAATGGTCGACGAGCGCGCCTTGGTAAGATCGGGGAAATGGCATCTCAGGGGTCCCCTTGGCTGGCGCGCCTGTCGCGCTCACCATTCCCCAGTCGCAGGATATTTCCAGCGTGAGTTGGCGAACGTCAGTCTTGACGTCCGCGCGGGTGAAGCGCTCGATCGGACCTTCGTAAAACGCGATCACTTCGGCTACTTCGACCCCAAAGCCGCTTGGCGTTGCATGAACTGAGCTCTGATCCCAATACCCTTGCGGGGTGCGCTCTTTGCTGACGATCCTGCGATACTCTCCCGAGGGCTGTTCGGCGCAGCTTGCCGATAGTGCGGAAATCAGAAGGACGTTCAGAGCAAAGATTGCGCGTGTGCGTCGGAGCTTCGATGTGCTCAATGTATTCCCCCGGCCAAGCCTGTCGTTCTCCAGCATGGTGCCGACCGCCTCGGTGGGCAACTGGTTCAAATTAAACCCCGCCTTGAACCAATAGCGCCAACACTGCCCGGTTGACTCCACTGGCATTGCGGGCAGCTTGTGCCAGTCTCCACCTATGGGGGAGAATGACGCAGAGTCCCGGACCGGGTTCGATGCCCTGACGCCGCGCGAGCGTGAGTGTCTGCGGCTGGTGGCGCGCCATCGCCAGTCCAAGGAAATCGCCCGCCTCCTGAACATCTCCAAGAGCACGGTCGACAAACATATCGACCGGGCCCGCGAACGGATCGGCGCCGCCGACCGCCGGGCCGCCGCCCTGGCCTTCGTCGCCCACGAACTCGCCCACAATCCGGGTATGGATATCGAATACCCACCCGATCCGGACACCATACCCAAGCCCGCCGCACCCCGGTCAGTTGAGCCTCAGTTCAACGCCGAACCGGGGACTTCCAGTGACCGCATCCGAGACACAAACCAGCCAGGACGGGCGACCGATTTCCAGCCCGGTGTTCCTGGTCAGCTGGGCGGCGCTGGAAGCGGCTCTGAGCCTGCTGGCCAGTCCCGATCGGGCCGGCCAGATACCGACGGTTATTTCGGCCCTGCGCCGGCTGCAGCCTTCCTTGCCGCCGGAGAAGCTGCTGGTGCAGATCCTCAGCGCCACGGCCTGGCTGACCTCGGACGAGACCTCCTTGGCCGTATCCGGGGAGGCGTCCATGACCTGACGCCGTTGCGCCTGCTGACGCTGGTCGCCCTCATCGCGATCATCGGCAGCCTTCTGCTGGGGGGCGTTCTGATGGGGGCTCACGAAGTCGCCCTGCTTGTCCAGCGCATCATCGACGGGGTCGTGCCGCCCCGCGGCTGAACCATTCCCGACAACCCATTCGAACACGCCGCGCCGGCCACCGGTCCGCGCGAGCAGGAGACTCATGCCATGAAACGCCGAATCGTCGCCCACAAGGTGGCCGACCAGCTGTTCGCCGCGGAACTCGCCATCGACAGGGCGCTCAGCGAAACCGCCCGCCTGACCAGCATGCTCAGCGACGGCCGCGTCGAGGCCGGCCTGTCGGCGGTGGTCGGCCAGTCGGTCATGGACCGCACCTGCGCCTCTATCGTCGCCCTGGCCAACGGCCGCCGTGAACTGGTCGAGGCTCATGGGGCCCTGACCGAGGTCAAGAACCAGATCGGCCTGCGGTCCGTCGCCATCGGCGGCATGGAAAAACCCGAGGAGAACGCCCCGGCGCCCACCGGCGAACTGCCCCGCCGCCTGCGCCGGGTGGTCTGACGCCGCGTCGTGAGGCCTGTGTCATTGCGCCCAGGCCCGATTGGCCGACACTGGCGGGGATTCGATCACGCTTCGGACCCCCGCCATGTGGCCCAAACTTCTGCTCATCGCCGGCAATGTGATCATGGCGAGCGTCTGCCTCTACGCCCTCTGGAAGGGCGACAGGCCAGCGAAAATCGGCGGCGCGGTCGTCGCCCTGGCCTGGATCGGGTCCTGGCTTTTGCAGGACAGGGTCCATATCCTCGAGACGCAATGGGCCGTCGCCTGGCTCGATGTCGGGCTGCTGATCGTCTTCGTGATCATGGCTCTGCGCTGGCGGCGCGGCTGGCTGATCTTCGCCTGCGCGACCCAGCTCCTGACCGCCGCGACCCACTTCACCGCCCTGCTAGACCCGCGTCTGTTCGCCCTGGCGGTCATCACCGCCTATTACGTCTGGAGTTATGCTACCCTGGCAGCATTGGCGTGGGGGACTCGCCTTGCCGCAAGACGGCAATAAACGCGAAACCTCCGTCGGCTATCCGACTTGAAACTTTCGTTTCAGTCGTGTTGGAGATGTGGCCATGCCCCCCGATGGTCCCGCCGAAGTTGATCTGCATGTCGGCCGCCGCATCCGGCAACGCCGAAAGGCGCTCGGCGTCACTCAGGAACAGCTGGCCGACAGCCTCGGCCTGACCTTCCAGCAGGTGCAGAAGTACGAGCGCGGGGCCAACCGCGTCTCGGCCTCCAAGCTCTACCAGATCGCCGCCACCCTGCAGACGCCGGTGGCCTATTTCTTCGAGGGCCTCAGCGATCCGGTCGACCAGCCGGTGGTCGGCGAGACCGGCTTCGACCGGGCGATCAACGAATTCCTGATGAGCCCCGAGGGCCTGGAGATCGCCTCCCTGTTCGTCCGCATCGAAAAGCCAGGCCTGCGTCGCCAGATGGTCCATCTGATGCGGGCCATCGTCGAAGAGTAGGGGTTCCCCTCGCCGGGCCTGACCTCCTAAGCTGCCTCCAACGCCGGCCGCCATAGAGCCGGGATGGGAGGCCTGGTGACCGTAACGACCCGACGCTGGGTGCTGGCCCGCCATGTGAGCGGCGCGCCGACGCCCGACGACTTCCGGCTGGAGACGGCGCAGCTTCCCGCCCTCGCCGAGGGCCAGTTCCGCGCCCGCACCATCCTGGCCTCGGTCGATCCCGGCATGCGCTCGCGCCTGTCGGGCGGCGACAGCTACGCCGGAGCCATGAAGCTGGGCGAAGGCATCGACGGCTTCGCGGTGGCTCAGGTCGAAGAAAGCCAAAACCCGAACTTCGCCCCCGGCGACGTCATCGCCGCCGGCGGCGGCTGGCGCGAGCATCTGGTCTCCGACGGCCGCGGCGTGATCCAGAAGATCCCGACCGAATGGAAGCCCAAGGGCGTGCCGCTCGGCGCCTGGATCGGCGTGCTGGGCGTACCCGGCATGACCGCCTGGTTCGGCCTGCACCGCGTCGCCCAGGCCAAGGAAGGCGAGACCCTGCTGGTCACCTCGGCGGCCGGCCCGGTCGGGGCCACGGCAGGCCAGATCGGCAAGAAGCTCGGCCTGCGCGTCGTCGGCGTCGCCGGCGGCCCCAAGAAATGCGCCTGGCTGAAGGATGAGGCCGGCTTCGACGCCGTCATCGACTACAAGGCCGAACCCGACCTGACGGCGGCCATCGCCGCGGCCTGTCCCAAGGGCGTCGACATCCTGTTCGACAACGTCGGCAACGAGAGCATCGACCGGGTGCTGCCGATGATGCGCCTGCGCGGCCGCGTCGTCGTCTCCGGCCAGGTCGCCGACTACAATATCGAGGCGGCCGATCGCGTCGGCATCAGGAACACCAGCGTCTTCATCACCCACCGGGTGCGCATGGAGGGCCTGGTGGTGTTCGACGACCTGCGCGGCTTTGCCGAAGCGCAGGCGACCCTGGCAGGCTGGATCGCCGACGGCTCGCTGAAGATCGCCATCGAGGAGTTTGACGGCCTCGAATCCCTGCCCGGCGCCTTCTGCGGCCTGTTCCGGGGCGAGAACTTCGGCCGGCGCCTCGCCCGCCTGGCTCCGGATCCCGCATGACCCAGGCCCTGTTGCAGAACTTCACCCGCTTCCGCTTCGACCGCGATGGCCGGGTGCTGACCGTGACCCTCACCGGCAATGCGGTGAACGCCGTCGACGCGGCCATGCACGACGAGCTGGCCCGCCTGTTCATCGAGCTGCAGGCCGACGAGGACAGCGATCTGATCGTCCTCACCGGCCAGGGCCGCGCCTTCTGCGCCGGCGGTGACTTCGACTGGTTCGACGAACAGATCAGACGCCCAGCCGCCTTCCGCGCCATCGCCCACGACGCCAAGCGCATCGTCTCCACCCTGCTGGACCTGGAAAAGCCGATCATCTGCCGCCTGAACGGCGCGGCGGCGGGCCTGGGGGCCACCATCGCCCTCCTTTGCGACGTCATCATCGCCGATGAGACCGCCAAGATCGGCGATCCCCACGTCAAGGTCGGCCTGGTGGCCGGCGACGGCGGGGCGGTGATCTGGCCGCAACTGATCGGCTTCGCCCGCGCCAAGGAGCTGCTGCTTACTGGCGAGCTCCTGTCGGCGACGGAGGCCGCCCGCATGGGGCTGATCAACTACGCCGTTCCGGCCGAAGAGCTCGACGCCAAGGTCGCCGAACTGGTCGGGAAAATCCTCGCCAACCCCCGCTGGGCCGTGCGCTGGACCAAGACGGTGGCCAACATCGCGCTCAAGCAGCTGGCCGTCAGCACCAGCGACGCCGCCGTCGCCTACGAGATGCTCTCCAACATGACCGCCGACCGCGCCGAGGCCGTCAACGCCTTCCGCGAACGGCGCAAACCGGACCTGACGGGGGAATAGAATGGATCATCACCGTTCCTTCTCCCGCTTGTCGGGAGAAGGTGGCCCCCGAAGGGGGTCGGATGAGGGCAGCGCCGCCGTTAGACGACCGCCCATCGCAAACCTTCCTCAGCCGGTGCTGCCCTCATCCGTCGGCTTCGCCGCCACCTTCTCCCGACAAGCGGGAGAAGGGTATGAGTGAGCCGGGCCACGTCACAGAACTGCGCCGGCAACTGCAGCGCTTCGTCGCCGAGAAGGCGCCGCGCGAGAAGCGTCGCGAGTGGGACCGCACCCACAGCTTCCCGCGCGACCTCTACGCCGAGCTGGCCGCCATGGGTCTCTGCGGCCTGACCGTGCCGGAGGAATACGGCGGCTCGGGCCCCGACATCCTGGCCGCCGTCGCCGCCATCGAGGAGCTGTGCCGGGCCGGGTCCTTCCTGGCCGGCCCCTTCATCCAGTGCGCCTTCTACGGCGGCATGAACATCCTGGAGAACGGCTCGCCCGAGCAGAAGGCAGAGCTCCTGCCGCGCCTGGCCAGGGGCGAGCTGATCTTCGCCTACGGCCTCTCCGAGCCCGACGTCGGCGGCGACCTGTCGGCCGTCAGCACCCGCGCCCGCCGCGACGGCGACGAGATCGTCATCGACGGGGCCAAGCGCTGGTGCACCGGCGCGGACTTCTCCGACTACATCTACTGCCTGGTCCGCTCCGACCCCGACGCCCCCGCCCGCCAGGGCTTGAGCTTCGTGCTTATCCCGACCAAGGCGCCGGGGGTCACCATCACCCCCATCGACCATGTGAACCTGCGCTACACCCTCTCCTCGGACGTCCATTTCGACGGCGTCCGCCTGCCGGCCAGCGCTATCGTCGGCGGCGAGGGCAGGTGGAACCGGGGCTGGGGCATGCTGGCCGGCCGGGCCCTCGACATCGAGAAGCTGGAGATCAGCGCCTGCGCCTTCGGCCTCGCCCAGGCGGCGCTGGAAGAGGCCTGGGACTACGCCCAGACCCGCCAGCAGTTCGGCAAACCGATCAGCGGCCACCAGGCCGTCCGCCACGCCCTGGTCGACGCCAAGACCAGGCTCGAGGCCTGCCGCCTGATGCTCTACCACGCGGCCAACCTGGCCAACGACGGCCAGCCCTGCGCCGCCGAGACCAGCATGGCCAAGCTGTTCATCGGCGAGACCGGCGTCGAGATCGCCCTGGCCTGTCAGCGGGTCATGGGCGCCTATGCGCTGAGCGCCGACTACGACATCGAGCGCAACGTCCGCGACCTGCTCTCCATGCCGATCGTCGGCGGCAGCTCCAACATGCAGCGCAACAACCTCGCCGCCCTGTGGCGACTGGCCGGATGACCATGGACCCTATCCAGATCGCCAGCAGCCTGCGCGAGCAGGTCCGCCCCCGCGCCGCCGAGATCGAGGCGGCGCGCCGTTTCCCGCCCGATTTGGCGCAGGCCCTGGTCGCCTCCGGCCTGCTGCGCCTGCTCGTCCCGGCCGGCATGGGCGGCCTTGAGGCCGATCCCGCCACCGTCGCCCGCGCCATCGAGACCGTGGCCGAGGGCGACGCCTCCAGCGGCTGGTGCCTGATGATCGCCGCCACCACGGCGATGATGTCGGCCCGCCTGGCCCCCGACCACGCCGCCGAGGTGTTCGGAGACCCGTCGAGCCTCGCCGCTGGCGTCTTCGCGCCCATGGGCCGCGCCGTCGACACCGGCGACCACTGGCGGGTCACCGGCCGCTGGAAATGGGGCAGCGGCTCGCAGAACGCCCAATGGGTGGCCGGCGGGGCGGTGCTGATGGGGGAGGGCGGTCCGCAGCTCGACGCGGGCGGCCAGCCGCTGCACCGGATGATGTTCTTCCCGGCCGCCCAGGTGGAGTTCATCGACACCTGGCGCACCTCCGGGCTCTGCGGCACCGGCAGCCTCGACTTCGCCGTCAAGGACTTGGCTGTCCCCAAGGGCCGCACCGTCGCCCTGCAGTCCGATCCGCCGCTGGCCGACGGGGCGGTCTTCCGCTTCCCGCCGTTTGGCATGCTGGCCATGGGCATCGCCGCCGTGGCGCTGGGCAACGCCCGCGGGGCCCTGGCCGACTTCGCCGCCGTCGCCGCCGTCAGCACCAGCCAGGGCTCGCAGCGGTCCCTGGCTGAACGCAATGTCGTGCAGTCGGAGTTCGCCCAGGTCATGGGCGAGGTCGAGGCCGCCCGCGCCCGCTTTTACGAAACGATCGAGGTGCTCTGGCGGGCCGTCCAGACGGGCGCAGCCACCCCCATCGCCGACCGCGCCCACCTGCGCCTGGCCTGCGCCCACTCCGCCAAGGCCAGCGCCGACGCCACCCGCCGGATCTACGACCTCGGCGGCGGGGCGGCGGTGTTTCTGGAAAGCCCGTTGCAGCGCCGGTTCCGCGACGCCCACGTCATTACCCACCACATCATGGTCGCGCCCTCGGTGTTCGAACTGGCGGGCCGGGTGCTGCTCGGCCTGCCGACCCGCGACGACATGCTGTGAAAGCCCCGTTGTGAGGTCGGCGCCACACCGCCCGACCCAATTCGAGGCGACGGCAACCGCTTAGCGACAACGGCGTTTCTTAGCCCATCGGACCTCGGGGACGGAGAGATCCGCAGGGGGCGGCTACGGCCGCCTGGGAACCGCCTGGAGCAAGACCAATGAAAGCCCACCGACCTATCACCATCGCCCTGGCCAGTATCCTGGTCATGAGCACCGCCATCCCGGCCTCCGCCCTGGCGCAGTATCGCCGCAGGGACCCGGCGCCGGCTCCGGCCCCGGCCCAGACCTACGAGGAATGGCTGGACCAACAGGAAGACTATCGCCGCGAGCAGCAGGAATACGAGGCCGCCCGCCGCGCCTGGCAGGAGCGTGAATCCGCCTACCAGGCCCGCCAGGCCCGCTATCAGGAACGCCGCCAGGACTACGAGATGCGTCGCGCCCAGTGGGAACGCGACCGTGCCGAGTATGACCGCCGCTACGGCTACGGCGCCTATGTCCGCCGCTATGGCGATTGGCGCTACGATCCGGACGGCCGTTACGTCGCCGATCGCGATGACCGCCGTGGCGGTCGCGACTACTACGCCGACTGGCGTGATGAGCGCTGCGAACGCCGCGAGGACCGCAGCCAGGTCGTCGGCGGCCTGATCGGGGCCCTGGCCGGCGCCGCCATCGGCTCCAACGTCGCCGGCAATGAAGCCCGCACGGAAGGCACTGTGCTCGGGGCCGTGGTCGGCGGCGCGATCGGCGCCAACATCGGCGAAAAGGCCGCCGAATGCGACGACGACGGCTACTACTACACCTATGCCCAGACCTATGAGTACCGCGAGCCTCGCTACGACCGCGGCTACCGCAGCGGCCGATATGAGCGCGACTGGTACGTCCGCAACCGCTGCCGCCTGGCCGTGGCCCCGACCGAATGGGGCGGCCGCACCGACTACCGCTACGTCCGCGTCTGCCCCGACCGTCGCGGTCGCTACCGCATCACCAGCTAGAGCTGGCGATCTGTGTGAGGGGAGGGGCCGTCCGTCCGGGCGGCCCTTTCTCTATTGGGCCGCATAGGCGTCGATCGCCTGCAGGTGCAGCGCCACCCGTTCCTCGTCGAGGAAGCTGCCGGTGAAGCTGTTCTTGGCCAGCAGCACCAGGTCTTCCTTCGTCAGGCCCAGCGAGGCGGTCACCGCCCGGTAGTTGTCGCCGACATAACCGCCGAAATAGGCCGGGTCGTCGCTGTTGACGGTGGCGTGCAGCCCCAGGTCCAGCATCCGCTTCAGCGGGTGTCTGGTCATGTCCTCGACCACGCACAGCTTGTGGTTCGACAGCGGGCAGACGGTCAGGGTCATGTCCATCGCCGCCAGTCGCGCGGTCAGGGCGGCGTCCTCCAGGCTGCGGTTGCCGTGGTCGATGCGGTCGACCTTCAATAGGTCCAGCGCCTCCCAGACATACTCCGGCGGCCCCTCCTCGCCGGCGTGGGCGACCTTCAACAGGCCCCGCTCGCCGGCCGCCTTGAACACGCGTGCGAACTTGGAGGGCGGATGACCGAGTTCCGAGCTGTCCAGCCCGACCCCGGCGATGCGGTCCAGGTACGGTTCGGCCGCCTTCAGGGTGTCGAAGGCGGCGTCCTCGTCCAGGTGGCGCAGGAAGCAGAGGATCAGCTTGCTGGTAATCCCGTGCTGGGTCTGCGCCGTGCGCATGCCGGCCAGCAGGCCTTCGGCGGCGACGCTGAACGGCAGGCCCCGGTCGGTGTGGGTCTGCGGGTCGAAGAAGATTTCGGCATGCACGCCGCCATCGGCCGCCAGCCGGTCGAAATAGGCCACGGCCAGATCGTGGAAGTCCTCCTCGGTCTGCAGCACCCCGGCGCCCTGGTAGTAGATGTCGAGGAAGTCCTGCAGGTTGGAGAATTCATAGGCCGCCCGCACCTCTTCGACCGACTTGAACGGCAGGTCGACGCCGTTGCGGCGGCCGAACGCGAACATCTGCTCCGGCTCCAGGCTGCCTTCGATATGCAGGTGGAGCTCGGCCTTGGGCAGGCCGGCGATGAAGGCGTCGAGGTCGGACATCAAGAAACTCCAGTCGAAACAAGGATTTCGCCTGCAAGGCGGCGTCAGGTCAAGTCGCAGAGACTGTCGGGTAACCGACAGTATAAGCATGGTATCCAAAGTGTGAATATTCAGAATGTTGCAAATCAGTCATCCTGTTCTAGGATGTCCTCTCCGCTGATCCAGAAAACAAGCCTCGGCGGAGAGGTTTCGATCTTCCCGTTTCCCGTGTTGGGGAGCTTCCGGTGCGTCTGTTTTCGTTTTACATCCATGATAGCCGGTACAGCGTGCCGACCCTCCAACTCGTCGACGCCCTCGACGAGGATCGGGCCCGTGAAATCGCCCAGGCGCGGCTCGACGAGTCCATGGCCCACCTGGCCGTCGAGGTTCGCGAAGACGATACGCGGCTGTTCGAGGTGACGCGCCCCTAGCGCCCGGTATTCGAGCCTCTCTACCGCTCCCTCGCCCCCTCTTGCCAAGCAAACGGTTCGGGACCACTATCTCCGCTCAAAGGCCCCCTGCCGGCGAAAACCGGCGGGGGCTTTTTCGTTTCTGGAGAGCCCACGGGCCAACTACGCATGTCTCTTAACCGCCAAGGTCACATTCGCCTGACGTCCCACCCGGGTGTCGGCGGCGCCAGCCGCTTCCCCCTGACCTGGGGCGCCCCCACCGCGCAAGAGCGCGGACCGGTCGTCGCCACGGTCAATTCCGGCGTCGACCGCAACGCCATCGGCGCCCACGGCGGCGCCTACAGCGTCTACCGGGCGCTGGCCATTTCGTCGGGGGCCATGAACCCCCTGGTCCGTCCCGACCTCACCGACACCTCGCCGGTCGTCGAGATCGGGCCGCACGATCAGTGGCTGAATCCCGAGAAGATCGTCAGCCTCGACCCCTGGGGCCACCGTGTCGCCCAGGACTTCGGCCACCTGATCGCCGAGGGCGTCGACATCCGCCCGACCATCGCCATCACCAAGGCCCGCCTGACGCTGCCCGAGATCAGCGAGGCGATCGGCGCCGGCCGGCTGAAGATCGACGGCGACATCGTCCATGACAGCCACGACGTGGCCGTCACCAAGGCCGCCATCGACCCGGTCTGGCACCTGCCCGGCATCGCCGAGCGGTTCGAGGTCGAGGAGACCCAGCTGCGCCGGACCCTGTTCGAACAGACCGGCGGCATGTACCCCGAACTGGTCACCCGGCCGGACCTCAAGGTCTTCCTGCCGCCGATCGGCGGCATCACCCTCTACATCTTCGGCGACCCGGCCTTCATCGGCCGCGGCGACAAGCGCCTGACCTGCCGGGTGCATGACGAGTGCAACGGCTCCGACGTCTTCGGCTCCGACATCTGCACCTGCCGTCCCTACCTGACGCATGGCATCGAGGAGTGCGTGCGCGAGGCCCAGAACGGCGGCTCCGGGCTGATCGTCTACAATCGCAAGGAAGGCCGGGCGCTCGGCGAGGTCACCAAGTTCCTCGTCTACAACGCCCGCAAGCGCCAGCCCGGCGGCGACCAGGCGGCCACCTACTTCGAGCGCACCGAATGCGTCGCCGGGGTGCAGGACGCCCGCTTCCAGCAGCTGATGCCCGACATCATCCACTGGCTTGGCATTCGCAAGATCGACCGTTTCGTCTCGATGTCGAACATGAAGTACGACGCCCTGGCCCACGGCGGCATCGAGATCGGCGAACGCGTGCCGATCCCGGATTACCTGGTGCCGGACGACGCCAGCGTCGAGATGGAGGCCAAGAAGGCCGCCGGCTACTACACCCCCGACGCCCCGCCCTCGGCCGAAGACCTGACGAAGGTGGTCGGGCGGGGGCTGGATAAGTTCTAGCGACGCGCCACCGGTGTTCCCTCTCCCGCTCGTCGGGAGAGGGTGGCCCCCGAAGGGGGTCGGGTGAGGGCAGCGCCGGCCTTTCCGGGGCCCCTCGTTCTGGCGCCGACCGCGCGGTCGCCAATCTTCCATAGCCGGTGCTGCCCTCATCCGACGGCTTCGCCGCCACCTTCTCCCGACAAGCGGGAGAAGGAACACCAGAGTTGATATGACCGAAACCGAAGCCGCCCAGTCGCTCCTCACCCCCGCCGCCGTGCGGACCCGCGCCCATGAGATGCTGTCCCTCGCCCTCGACGGCGACCTCACCGACTGGCGCGTTGACCTGACCCAGCTGGAGCCGGTGGCCGACCGCGTCGCCGCCGTCATCCGCAGCCAGTACCCCTCGCTGCAGGTGCCGTTCCACGCCCGCTGGCGTCACTTCGTGGTCGGCGGCCAGGACCTCTGGGCCCAACTCTCCGGGCGCAACGATTGGGAAGACGCCGCCCACCGCGCCCGCGCCGCCTTCGATCTCGCCATCACCAGCGTCCTGCTCGACGCCGGCGCCGGTCCCGCCTGGCGCTACGAAGACCGCGCCACCGGCTCCATCACCACCCGTTCGGAAGGTCTGGCCGTCGCCAGCCTGCGCCTCTTCGAGTCCGGCGCCTTCTCGACCGGCGACGACCCCCTGCGCGCCGACAACCTCTCGGCCCTGACCACCAAGGCCCTGGCCAAAGGCTTCCAGGTCACCGACGCCAACCCGCTGCTCGGCCTCGACGGCCGCGCCGACCTGCTGCGCCGCCTCGGCGACCAGGCCAGCGCCCGCCCCGACCTCTTCGGCCTCAAGGACAGCCCCCGCCCCGGCGGCCTGTTCGACGCCATCGCCGCCCGCGCCAAGGACGGCCGCCTGCCGGCGCCGGTCATCCTCGAAGTCCTGCTGGAAGCCCTCGGCCCCATCTGGCGAAACCGCCTGACCCTCGGGTCCTTGCCGCTCGGCGACACCTGGCGCCACCCCGCCATCAAGCGCGACGACGCCACCAACAATCTCGTGCCGATCCACAAGCTCAGCCAGTGGCTGGCCTACAGCCTGATCGAGCCGCTCGAAGAGGCCGGCATCGCCGTCCACGACATCGACGGCCTCACCGGCCTGGCGGAATACCGCAACGGCGGCCTGTTCATGGACGGCGGCGTGCTGCTGCTCAAGGACCCCGCCCAGCAGCACCTCAGCCAGGACGTCTCCCGCCCCCTGATCATCGGCTGGCGCAGCCTGACCGTCGCCCTGCTCGACCGTATCGCCCCCATGGTCCGGATGCGCCTCGGCGTCGCCGAAGCCGACTTCCCGCTGGCCCGCGTGCTCGAAGGCGGCACCTGGGCGACGGGCCGCATCCTCGCCAAGGAGCGCCGCGCCGACGGCGGTCCCCCGCTCAGCATCGTCAGCGACGGCACCGTCTTCTAGGAGAACCACCGATGAAGGGCGTCACCGTCGTCGACCACCCGCTGGTGCAGCACAAGCTGACCCGCCTGCGGGACAAGGACACTTCGACCAAGACCTTCCGCGAGATCATGCGCGAGATCTCGATCCTGCTCTGCTACGAGGCCACCCGCGACCTGGCCCTCGAAGACCGAGCGGTCGAGACCCCCTTCGAGACCACCCAGTCGCCGCAGATCGCCGGCAAGAAGCTGGTCTTCGCCCCCATCCTGCGGGCCGGGGAGGGGATGCTGGAGGGCATGCTCAGCCTGGTCCCCAGCGCCCGCGTCGCCCACATCGGCCTCTACCGCGACCCCACCACCATGGTCGCCGTCGAGTATTACCTGAAGGTCCCCGAGACGATGTCCGAGCGCCAGGTCATCGTCATCAACCCCCTGCTGGCCACCGGCGGCACCGCCAGCGCCGCCGTCGAGCGGTTGAAGGAACAGGGGGCCAGCGATCTCTCCTTCGTCTGCATCCTGGCCTGCCCCGAAGGCATCGCCCGCCTGCAGGGCGACCATCCCGGCGTCCACATCTGGTGCGCCGGCATCGACCGCGAGCTTGATCCGCAGGGCTTCATCCGCCCCGGCATTGGCGACGCCGGCGACCGGCTGTACGGCACCCGCTAGCGGTTCGTCCCTATACGGATCGTCACCGCCGTCCGATTCCGGCCACAGACCGATTGTGGCCGCGACGACGCAATGAGCGCCAGAGTTGGGCTCGGCGCCTAATCCCCGGGCTATTGCCATCGGCGCCTCCGCCGACTCCGCGTAAAACTGGTGTGACAGTCCGGTTTCAGTTCTGTTTCCACCACATTTCCACGAGGGGCAGATGACTCGATCCACCACACTTCCGCGCGGGTTCGGCCGCGTCTCGATGCTGGCCCTGGCGGCCGCCGTTTCCACCGCCGGCGCCGCCGCCGCCCAGGACGCCGATCCGGGTGAGGTCGACACCGTCATCATCACCGCCCAGCACGTCGAACAGAACCTGCAGGACGTGCCCCTGTCCGTCACCGCCGTCAGCGGCGAGAAGCTCGACGTCTTCCGCTCCGGCGGCGGCGACATCCGCATGCTGTCCTCGCGCATTCCCAGCGTGACCCTGGAATCCAGCTTCGGCCGCACCTTCCCGCGTCCCTACATCCGCGGCCTGGGCAACACCGACTTCGACCTCAACGCCTCCCAGCCGGTGTCGTTCGTCTATGACGAGGTCGTCCTCGAAAGCCCGATCCTCAAGGGCTTCCCGCTGTTCGACATCGAGCGGGTCGAGGCCCTGCGCGGGCCGCAGGGCACCCTGTTCGGCCGTAACACTCCGGCCGGCGTCCTGAAGTTCGACTCCGTCAAGCCGTCCGAGACCCCCAGCGGCTTCGGCCGCCTGTCCTACGGCACCTACGGCGCCATCAACGCCGAGGGCGCCATCGGCGGGCCCCTGGTTCCCGGCCTGGCCTCGGGCCGGGTCTCGGCCCTCTACCAGCGCCGCGACGACTGGGTCGACAACACCTTCACCGGCAAGGACGACGTCTCCGAGGGCTATGACCAGTTCGCCATCCGGGGCCAGCTGCTGCTGACCCCGTCGGACGACTTCAGCGCCCTGTTCAACCTCCACTACGGCAAGCTGGACGGCACCCCGCGCCTGTTCCGCGCCAACATCATCAAGCCCGGCACCAACGACTTCGTCGCTGGCTTCGACCCGGAAAAGATCGCCCAGGACGCTCAGCCCCGCGCCTTCCAGGACGTCGAGGCCATGGGCGCCAACGCCCGGCTGATCTGGGACCTGGGCTGGGGCGAGGTCACCTCGATCACCGCCTATGAGACGGTCGAGGCCCTGTCGCGCGGCGACATCGACGGCGGTTTCGGGGCTGTCTTCGCGCCGCCCTCGGGCCCCGGCTTCATCCCGTTCCCGGCCGAAAGCGCCGACGGCATGCCCGACCACAGCCAGTTCACCCAGGAGATCCGCCTGGCCGGCGAGGCGGGGCCGGTGAACTACCTGGTCGGCGCCTTCTACTTCCACGAAGACGTCACCATCGAGAGCTTCAACTACGACACCCTGGGGGGCGGCGCTCAAAACGGCTATGCGATCCAGCAGCAGGACACCGATGCGGCCGCCATCTTCGGCAACATCGACTGGAAGGTCACCGAGGCCCTGACCCTCAGCGGCGGCCTGCGCTACAGCCACGACGAAAAGTCCTTCGTCGCCGAGCGGCTGGTCTCGCCGTTCGGCGCCCCGCCGACCGGCAAGCTGCGGGCCAATCCGGACAGTGAGAACCTGTCCTGGACCCTCAGCGCCACCTACGCCGTCAACGAGGACATCAACCTCTATGGCCGGGTCGCCACCGGCTATCGCGCGCCCAGCATCCAGGGCCGGCTGCTGTTCGGCGACACCCTGTCGATCGCCGACGAGGAGACGGTGCTGTCCTGGGAAGGCGGGGTGAAGGCCGATCTGTTCGACCGCCGCGCCCGGGTGAACTTCGGGATCTTCACCTATGAGGTCGAGGACATCCAGCTGACCGCCGTCGGCGGCGGCGCCAACTTCAACCGCCTGCTCAACGCCGAAAAGGCCAAGGGCTACGGCTTCGAGCTGGATATCGAGGCCAAGCCCATCGAGAACCTGCTGGTCACCGCCGGCCTCAGCTACAACCACACCGAACTGGACGATGCGGACCTGGCCACCGCCCCCTGCGGCAGCGGCTGCACGGTCAAGGATCCGGCCGGCGCCCTGCCGGGGACGGTCAACATCGACGGCAACAGCCTGCCCAACGCGCCCAAGTGGGTCGGCAACCTGACCGCCCGCTACGGCATCCCGGTCGGCGACGGTGAGATCTACGTCTACACCGACTGGGCCTACCGCTCGAAGATCAACTTCTTCCTCTATGAGTCGGTCGAATACACCGACGACCGGCTGGTCGAGGGCGGCCTGCGGGTTGGCTATGTGGCCCCCGGCGGCAAGTGGGAAGTGGCCGCCTTCGGCCGCAACATCACCGACGACACCTCGCTGGAAGGCGGCATCGACTTCAACAACCTGACCGGCTTCATCAACGACCCGCGGACCTTCGGGCTCGAGGTGAAGGTGACGTTGTTCTGATCAAGTGTGTGGGGGCGTTCGTTCGCCCCCACACCCTCTACCGGGGGGACGGCGCAGGTTCAGAACCGCCAAACGTTCACGCACGACCCCGCCGCCACCGCCATGTGCACCCGCCCATCCAGCGTCGCCAGGCTCGCCGACCGCTTGCCGCCGGCCTTGGCCCCATCGCAAGCCGGCGCCGGCAGGTCCACTTCCTTGGCCTTGCCGCTCGCGTCGACCCGCGTCAGCCGCGCGCCATTGTCCTGGGCCACGTACAGCTCGCCACTGGCCGGATCATAGGCCGTCGAGGCCACCTCGCCGGCCGGCAGTTCGGCCAGCGCCTTGGCCTTCAGCCCGTTCGCCGTCGTGCTGATCCGCGCCAGCCGATGGGCCCCGGCCGACTTGCCGCTGACGAACCACACCGGTCCCCTGTCGGTCGCCACCCCGGCCAGCACCTCGGTGGTGAAGGCGGTGTAGGCGGCCGGCAGGCACAGCTTCTCGCCCTCTGACACCTTCAGATCGGCCGAGATGCTCAGCACCGCCACCCCAGCGCTCCGCCCACAAGCCTCTTCGCCCAGCCGGGTCAGCAGCCGCCAGCCGCCCTGGCCGTCGGCGATCATCTGACCCTGGCCGATGTCGCGCCAGGCTTCCGGCCATTCGGCGACCTTGGCGGGCGCCGTCGGCGACCACAGCACCAGCCGATAGCCCGGATCGGTGACGAACGGCGGGGCCTTGGCCCACAACACCATCAGCAGGCTGCCGTCCGGCCCCTCGGCTGCCGCATAGGGCCACGCGGCCATGTGCAGGTACTTGGCCCCGGTCTCGGGGAAGGGCGTCGCCGCGTTGAGGTCGCCGAGCCGCAGCGGTCCGCGCTTCTGCGGCTCCATGAACCCGCCGGTGCGTGGCTTCTCCACCCCCAGCAGCCAGCGCCCGCCCGGCTCCACCGGCGTCACCAGGTCGTCCTGCCAGCGCGCTGCCGCCCGGCCGCCTTGCAACGGGGTCAGGCCCCGCGCGTCCAGCAGCGCCAGGCCCTGGGCCGTGCGGATCAACCGCCCACCGCCCTCGCCGCCGGACGGCAGCCTGGCGTCCAGCAGCTTCTCCGGCTCGGCGGCGCCCGCCGCCCCCGTCAGCAGCATCGCCGCCGCCGCGCCCAACAGCCAGTTTCGCATCCTCCACCCCTTCTCAACCGTTGCCAGAACGCCGCATGTCCCCAAATCATAGGACGGCGGGCTCGCGTAACAGGAGTCAGCATGGCGCCTTCTGCGAGAACGTGCGTTAACGTTCGACGAAGGGCTATTTTATGGGGTCTAGGTCTGTGTCGACGGGGCGTAGGGTCGGGGCGGTCGCGAGCATTTTCCTGGGTCTGGCGGCGCTATCGGCGCTGGGCCCGGCCACGGCCCAGCCGTTGCGCGGGCCGGCCGCGCCGGGACCGATCAATCCCAGCCCCGAACAGGCCGTCCAGCTCCGCCGCGCCCTCGACAACGCCCACCTGCATGGCTTTGCCCCCGGCGCCTTCACCCCGCGCGGTGGCGACAACGCCGCCCTGGTCGCCGCCAGCCTGCGTTACGCCAAGGCCGTGCATTCGGGCCGGCTGGCCGAATCAGGCTTCCGCGACGACTGGGGGCTGCGCCCTGCCGCCTTCGACCCCGCCCCAGGCCTCGCCGCCGCCGTCGCCAACAACCGGGTGCAAGGCTGGCTGAACAGCCTGCCGCCGCCCTACACCGGCTACCAGGCGCTGCAGAAGGGCCTGGTCCAGTACCGCCAGATCCAGGCCGACGGCGGCTGGGCGCCGCTGCCCGAGGTCGACCTCAAGCCCGGCTCCACCGGCCCGATGGTCGAGCTGTTGCGGGCCCGCCTGGCGCTCGAGGACAAGGCCGTACCGGCTTCCGTCACCGCCGCGCCGCCGCCCGCCGCCCCGGCCGGGACCGAAGGCGTCGCGGTCTACAACGAAGACCTGACCGAGGCGGTCAAGCGCGCCCAGCGCCGCTTTGGCCAACAGCCGACCGGCGTCTTCACCGCCGGCCTGCGCGTGGCGCTCAACGTTCCGGTCGAACGCCGCCTCGACCAGATCCTGGCCAATATGGAGCGCTGGCGCTGGCTGCCCCAGACCCTGCCCGAGCACCGGGTGCAGGTGAACATCGCCGCCGCCGTGCTGACCGTCTTCGAAGGTGACCAGCCGATCCTGTCGATGCGGGCCGTCACCGGCAAGCCGGGGTCGGAGACCCCGATGCTGCAGTCGTCCATCCACAGCATCGTGCTCAATCCGCCGTGGAACGTGCCGGCCGGCATCGCCAAGAATGAGCTCTATCCCAAGGGCCGCGGCTATCTGGCCAGCGCCGGCTTCCGCATCCTGCCGGGCGGCGGCCTGCAACAGGCCCCGGGGCCGGGCAGCGCGCTGGGCCTGATCAAGTTCGACTTCCAGAACCGCTACGCCGTCTATCTGCACGACACGCCCAGCAAGGGCCGCTTCGCCAGCTACAGCCGCCTGGCCAGCCACGGCTGCGTGCGGCTTGAAAAGCCCATGGCCCTGGCCCGCCACATCCTGGCCGGCGACCCCTACTGGACGCCTGAGCAGATCGACGCGACCATCGCCGGCGGCAAGACCACCCGCGCCACTGTCGCCCGCCCGGTCGATGTCTTCCTGCTCTACTGGACGGCCTATGTGACCCCCGATGGCGGCGTCAACTTCCGCTCCGACCCTTACGGCTGGGACAGCCTGCTGATGCAGCGGATCGCCGCGCAGGGGTGGCAGGTGTGACCAACCGCCGGACCCTGCTGAAGGCCGGGCCGGGCCTGCTGGCAGCCGCCTCGGTCGGCCTTCTGACCCGCGCCGCCGTCGCCCAGGAAGAGCCGCCGTCGGAGCCGGTCAGCGCCGAGGACCTCAACCTCGCCCCCACGCCGGTCCAGCCGCCGCCGTCCGGTCCGCGCCGCCTGACCTTCCGCCACCTGCACACCCTCGAAGAGCTCGACGTCACCTACTGGAAGGACGGCGGCTACGTCTGGGACGGGCTGATGAGCATCAAGAAGCTCCTGCGCGACTTCCGCTCGACCGAAGAGCACCCGATCGACGTGCGGCTGCTCGACATCCTCTTCACCCTGAAGACCCAGTTCAATTCGACCGAGCCCTACCGCATCATCTCCGCCTTCCGCTCGCCGGTGACCAACGCCGCCTTGGCCGATCGCAGCGCCCAGGCCAACGGCAAGAGCGAAGTGGCCACCAAATCGATGCATATGGAGGGCAAGGCCATGGACGTGCGTCTCAACGACGTCGCCCTGACCGCCTTCCGCGACGCGGCCCTGGCCCTCAAGGGCGGCGGCGTCGGCTATTATGCGGACAGTGGATTCGTCCACGTGGACATTGGCCGGGTCAGAACCTGGCAGGGAACTTGAGAGATGGCTGAGAAGCGTAGCGGCGGCGGCGGATTCTTCTGGGGGGTGGTCGGCTTCCTCGTCGGGGTGGCCGTCACCCTGGCCCTGCTGGCCTTCATGAGTCGCGAGAGCGGCGGCGGCTACGACCAGCGCACGGCCGCCGACGAGGCGGCCGAGAGCGCCCAGGAGCTCGCCCCCGAAACGGCGCCCGCCCTGCCGGCCCCGACGCCGAAGGCCGAGACCAAGGCGCCGGCCCCGCGCGACCCGCCGCCCGGCCTCGACCCCGACACCGACGACCAGATCGCCGACGACGCCGCCTCCTCGGGCAACACCTCGCGCGCGCCGCCGCCGGACGAGTGAGCGATTCTTCGCTGGGGCGATAAGGTTTCGCGTGGGGCCCTTTCCCCCTTGTCCCGGCATGACTCGCGGGTCTAACGTCCGTTTAAGTGCATCTTGTGCGGGCGTAGGGCGTGGTCGCCCGGTTGCGGCTTCGACCCTCCACTCAGACATGGGAGCGGGGGAAGAGGAGCGTTCCGGAGTTGGAACCGACGAATATCGAGTCGCCTGATTACTTTCACAAAGTGGTCGATTGCCAGTGGGCCTGTCCGGCCCATACCCCGGTCCCCGAATACATCCGGATGATCGCCCAGGGTCGGTACGCCGACGCCTACATGGTGAACTGGAAGTCGAACGTCTTCCCGGGGATTCTCGGCCGCACCTGCGACCGCCCCTGCGAGCCGGCCTGCCGCCGTGGCCGGGTGGAAGAGGAGCCGGTGGCCATCTGCCGCCTCAAGCGCGCCGCCGCCGACAATAAGGGCGACCTGAACGGCCGCATGCCGACGCCCAACCCGACCTGGAACGGCAAGACCGTCGCCTGCGTCGGGGCCGGCCCGGCCAGCCTGACGGTGGCGCGTGATCTCGCCCCGCTCGGCTACAAGGTCGTCATCTACGACCGCGAACACAAAGGCGGCGGCATGATCCGCAGCCAGATCCCCCGCTTCCGCCTGCCCGAGGAAGTCATCGACGAAGAGGTCGGCTACATCACCGCCCTCGGCCCCCAGCTGGTGCTGAACCAGGAGGTGACCAGCCTCAAGGGCATGCTGGCCGAGCCCTACGACGCCATCTTCGTCGGCACCGGCGCCCCGCGCGGCCGCGACCTCGACGTGCCCGGCCGGGCCGAAGCCGGCGCCAATGTCCACGTCGGCATTGACTGGCTGTCATCCGTCTCCTTCGGCCACATCGAGAAGATCGGCCGCCGCGTCATCGTGTTGGGCGGCGGCAACACCGCCATGGACTGCTGCCGCACCTCGCGCCGTCTGGGCGGCGAGGACGTCAAGGTCATCGTCCGCTCCGGCTTCGACGAGATGAAGGCCTCGCCCTGGGAGAAGGAGGACGCGATGCATGAGGGCATCCCGATCTTCAACTTCCTGGTCCCCAAGAGCGTCACCCACGAGAACGGCAAGCTGACCGGCGTCTGGTTCGAGAAGGTCGCCTGGCAGACCGGCGAGGACGGCCGCCGCGCCCTCAAGCCCACCGGCGAGCCCGACCAGCATTTCGAATGCGACGATGTCCTGGTCGCCATCGGCCAGGAGAACAGCTTCCCCTGGATCGAGCGCGAGGTGCTCGACTTCGACAAATGGGGCATGCCGGTGGTCGGCGAAACCACCTTCCAGTCGTCCAACCCCAAGGTCTTCTTCGGCGGCGATTCCGCCTTCGGACCCAAGAACATCATCTGGGCCGTCGCCCACGGCCATGAGGCGGCGGTCTCCATCGACCTCTACTGCCGTGGCCAGGACGTCTCTCTGAGGCCGCCGCCCGGCGTGACGCTGGCGTCCCAGAAGATGGGCATCCACGAGTGGAGCTACGACAACGACATCTCCCTTGAGGAGCGCCGCAAGGTGCCGCTGATGGAGACCGCGCTGGCGCTCAGCTCGATCAAGAACGAGGTCGAACTCGGTTTCGACGAGCACCTCGCCTACGCCGAGACCCAGCGCTGCCTCAACTGCGACGTCCAGACGGTGTTCAGCGCGCCGGCCTGTATCGAATGCGACGCCTGCGTCGACATCTGCCCGACCGACTGCATCACCTTCACCGCCAATGGTGAGGAGCCGGACCTGCGCGAACGGCTGAAGGCGCCGGCCATCAACTTCACCCAGGACCTCTACGTCTCCGGCGCCCTGCCGACCGGCCGGGTGATGGTCAAGGACGAGGACGTCTGCCTGCACTGCGGCCTCTGCGCCGAACGCTGTCCGACCGGGGCCTGGGACATGCAGAAGTTCCTCTTGAACACCACGCAAGCGGGGGGCTGCCGCTGATGCCGATCACCGCTGTGAATGACTTCGTGGTGAAGTTCGCCAACGTCAACGGCTCCGGCTCGGCCAGCGCCAACGGCCTGTTCGTCAAATCCATCCTGCGCTCGGGCGTGCCCGTCGCCGCCCGCAACATCTTCCCCTCCAACATCCAGGGCCTGCCGACCTGGTACGAGGTGCGGGTCAGCGGCGAGGGCTGGATGGGCCGGCGGGGCGGGGTCGACCTGATGGTCGCCATGAACCCCCAGACCTGGGACAAGGACGTCGCCGAGATCGAGCCCGGCGGCTACCTGTTCTACGACTCCACCCGGCCGATGCCGGCCGACCGCTTCCGCAACGACATCACTGTCATCGGCGCCCCGCTGCAGCGCATCTGCAACACCGCCTACACCGACCCGCGCCAGCGCCAGCTGTTCAAAAACATCATCTACATCGGCGTCCTGACCTACCTGCTGGGCATCGACAACGCCGTCATCGAGACCCTGCTGGCCGAGCAGTTCGCGAACAAGCCCAAGCTGATCCCGGCCAACATCGAGGCCTTCCACATGGGCGTCGACTACGCCCGCGAGAACCTCAAGCCCCTGGGCCTGCAGGTCAAAACCGCCAACGCGGTCGGCGATCGCATCTTCATCGAGGGCAACAACGCCGCCGCCCTGGGCGCCGTCTACGGCGGGGCCACCGTCTGCGCCTGGTACCCGATCACCCCCTCGACCAGTCTGGCCGAAGGCTTCACCGACTGGTGCGGCAAGCTGCGGATGGACAAGGACACCGGCGACGCCAAGTTCGCCATCGTCCAGGCCGAGGACGAGATCGCCTCGATCGGCATCGTCGTCGGGGCCGGCTGGAACGGCGCCCGCGCCTTCACCTGCACCTCGGGGCCGGGCATTAGCCTGATGCAGGAGTTCATCGGCCTTTCCTACTTCGCCGAAATCCCGGCCGTCATCTTCGACGTCCAGCGCGGCGGCCCCTCGACCGGCATGCCGACCCGCACCCAGCAGTCGGACATCCTCAGCGCCGCCTACGCCAGCCACGGCGACACCAAGCACGTCCTGCTGCTGCCGCGCGACCCGGGCGAATGCTTCGAGTTCGGGGCCCTGGCCTTCGATCTCGCCGACCGGCTGCAGACCACCATCTTCGTCATGCTCGACCTCGACATGGGCATGAACGAGTGGCTGACCGAGCCCTTCAAATGGGACGACGCCAAGCAACTGGACCGCGGCAAGGTGATGACCGCCCAGATGCTCGACGAGGGTGTCCCCTTCGGTCGCTACCTCGACGTCGACGGCGACGGCGTGCCCTACCGCACCTACCCCGGCATCCACCCCAGCAAGGGCGCCTACTTCACCCGCGGCACCAGCCGCGACCGCTACGCCCGCTACAGCGAGGAGGGGGCGGTCTACGTCGACAACATGGAGCGCCTCCTCAAGAAGTTCGAAACGGCCAAGGCCCTTGTGCCGCCGCCCATCGAACAGAAGGCCTCAAAGCCGACCCGCTTCGGCGTCATCCACTACGGCTCCACGGGCCCGGCCATGGACGAAGCCATGGCGACGCTGGAAGCCAAGGGCCTCTACGTCGACGCCCTGCGGGTGCGCGCCTTCCCCTTCCCGGGCGAGGTGTTCGACTTCATCGACCGCCACGACCTGGTCTTCGTCATCGAACAGAACCGCGACGCCCAGCTGCGCACCCTGTTGATGACCGAAGGCGGCGTCGATCCGGCCCGCCTGGCCAAGATCCTCCACTACGAGGGCGCGCCGATCACCGCCCGCTTCATCACCAAGCAGATCTCCGCCCTGATGGGCGCGCCGGTCCAGAGCGAGATGGCCAAATGACCTACATCGCCAAGCCGAAATTCGCCCACCCCTCGCTGCAGCCCAACGCCGTCGGCTACACCCGCCGCGACTACGAGGGCCGGGTTTCCACCCTCTGCGCCGGCTGCGGCCATGATTCGATCAGCGCCGCCATCGTCCAGGCCTGTTTCGAACTCGACCTCGAACCCCATCGCCTGGCCAAGCTGTCGGGCATCGGCTGTTCGTCCAAGACCCCGGACTATTTCCTCGGCGCCAGCCACGGCTTCAACACCGTCCACGGCCGCATGCCCAGTGTGCTGACCGGCGCCAACCTGGCCAACCGCAGCCTCGTCTACCTCGGCGTCAGCGGCGATGGCGACTCGGCCTCCATTGGTCTGGGACAGTTCGCCCACTCGATCCGGCGCGGGGTCAACATGACCTACATCGTCGAGAACAACGGCGTCTACGGCCTGACCAAGGGCCAGTTCAGCGCCACCTCCGACAAGGGCAGCAAGTCCAAGAAGGGCGTCGTCAACCACGACAGCGCCATCGACATGGTCAGCCTCGCCCTGCAGCTGGGCGCCACCTTCGTCGCCCGCAGCTTCTCCGGCGACAAGGCCCAGCTGGTCCCCCTGATCAAGGCCGCGCTCCGGCACAAGGGGGCCGCCTTCATCGACACCATCAGCCCCTGCATCGCCTTCAACAACCACGCCGGCAGCACCAAGAGCTTCGACTGGGTCCGCGAGCACAACGAGGCGGTGAACCGGCTGGACGTGATGATCGGCCGAAGCCCGATCACGGCGGAATATTCGGAAGGCTCCACCGTCCAGGTCGAACAGCACGACGGCACCGTCCTGACCCTGCGCAAACTGGCCGCCGACTACGACCCCACCGACCGCGTGCGGGCCATGGGCTTCCTGCAGGAACGGGCGGCGGCCGGCGAGGTGGTCACCGGGCTGCTGTACGTCGACCCGGAAGCCGAGGATTTGCACGACGCGCTGGGCACGACCTCGACCCCGCTGAACGAACTGAACACGGCGGACCTGACGCCCGGTTCGGCCGCGCTGTCGGACATCAACGCCAGCCTGCGGTAGCCCACCCCGAATTCCGATCACCCCGACGAAAGTCGGGGCCCAGCTGGCAACCTGTCAAAGGGTTCAGCTCTGATCTGCGCCAGCCTCGGCCCCGCTGGCGGACACTGGGTCCCGACTTTCGTCGGGATAATCGGATTGGGGGAGGGCGCTATCCCCCCGCCATCTCCGCCAGCTTCAGCACCGTGTTCCAGTTCCGCGCCGTCCCCCGCGCCCCGAGTCGCTTCTCGATCGCCGCCCCGGCCAGCTTCGACTGCCCCGCCCCCTCCGGGAAGCAGACATACAGCGACCGCCCGACCAGCTTCATCTCCTCGCCGAGCGTCGCCATGGCCTCGACCTCGCCGAGCCGCTCAGGGCTCGGCTCCGTCCTGAACACCGTCACCAGGTATTTGCTCGGCGTTGCCTTGGCGAAGTCCGGAAACGGGCTGGCCGCGATCATCGCCGTCCACTCGGCCGGGGTGCGCAGGATCCAGTCGCTCTTCAGCCCCAGCGCCTTCTCCGCCGCCGCCTCCAGCCGCGCCTCCAGCTCCGCCGGCTTGCCCGCCCCCTCGAACACCAGATTGCCGCTGGCGATATAGCTCTTCACCTCGGTGAAGCCCTCGTCCTCGACCAGCCGGCGCAGGTCGGCGATCGCCACCTTGCCGGTCCCGCCCACATTGATGGCCCTGAGCAGCCCGATGATCTTTCCCATGCCGCCAGCCTAGCCGCGTCGCCCGGCCGATCAAACCTCCGCGCGGCGCCGCGACGTCAATCTTCCCACGGCCGACCAGAGGCCTACAGTGTTTCCAACGAGCGCCCGCCAGAGGCGCCGCGAGGACAGTTCAGGAGCACCCCATGGACGGCGACACCCATGCCAGGCCGCAATCGGCGCTGACCGGCCTCGATCTCGACCTGGCCCTGGCCGAGGCCCACATCCCCAGCCTGATGGTCGCCCTGGTCCACCTGACCGGCAGCACCGACCACCTGACCGAGGCCCGCCGCCCCGTCTACGAGGTGCTCGGCGACGGCCAGGGCGGTCTCTCCGACGCCGACGCCCAGGCCATCCGCGACCTCGCCCGCAAGGCCCTGACCGACTACGCGAACGGCAAACCCCTGCCGCCGCCCCCGACCGCCGTCCAGGTCCGCTTCATGATGGACTATGTGGCCGGGGCCGAGATTCCCGAACGCTACGGCCCCATGCTGATGGAACAGCTCAGCCTGGACGGCGTCGACGCCGACCGCCCGACGTGGACGCCGCAGGAGAAACAGGCCGCCGCCGATCTCAAGGTCATCGTCATCGGGGCCGGCATGTCGGGGCTCCTGACCGCCATCCGCCTTGAGCAAGCCGGCATCGGCTTCACGATCCTCGACAAGAACCCCGACGTCGGCGGCACCTGGCTGGAGAACAGCTACCCCGGCTGCCGGGTCGACACCCCCAACCACCTCTATTCGCTCAGCTTCGAGCCCAACCACGACTGGCCCCAGCGCTACTCCACCCAGGACGTCCTGCTGAACTACTTCCAGCGCCTGGCCGACAAATACGGCCTGCGCGACCACATCCAGTTCGGGGCGGAAGTTCAGGAAGCCCGCTACGATGAAGCCGCCACGACCTGGACCGTCACCACCAAGGACGGCCGCAGCTTCACGGGCAACGCGGTGATCAGCGCCGTCGGCCAGCTGAACCAGCCCAACTTCCCGAACATCCCCGGCCGCGACCTGTTCGAGGGGCCCAGCTTCCACTCCGCCCGCTGGGACCATTCGGTCGACCTGAAGGGCAAAAACGTCGCCGTCATCGGCACCGGGGCCAGCGCCTTCCAGTTCGTGCCAAAGATCGCCCCGCAGGCCGGCCGGGTCACCGTCTTCCAGCGCTCACCGCCCTGGCTGGCGCCCACCGAGGACTATCACGAGACGGTTGGGGAGGGGAAAAAGGCCCTGCTGGAGCACGTGCCCTTCTACGACAAATGGTACCGCTTCTACCTGTTCTGGACGATGACCGACGGCGTCTACGAGGCCGTGAAAGCCGACCCCGCCTGGACCGGCCCGGCCGGCACGATCAGCGAGGCCAGCGCGGGCCTGCGCGAACTGCTGGTCATGAAGATCGGCGAACAGACCGTCGGCGATCCGGCCCTGCACGAAGCCGTGGTCCCGCAATACCCCTTCGGCGGCAAGCGGGCCCTGCGCGACAACGGCGTCTGGATCGAAGCCCTGCGCCGGCCGAACGTGAACCTCGTCACCCAGCCGGTCACCGCCGTGACCGCCAAGGGCGTGGTCACCGCCGACGGCGCCGAGCACGCGGCCGACGTCCTGATCTACGGCACCGGCTTCAAGGCCAGCCAGTTCCTCACCCCGATGAAGATCGTCGGCAAGGGCGGCGTCTCCCTGCACGAGGCCTGGGACGGCGACGCCCGCGCCTACCTCGGCATGACGGCGCCGGGCTTCCCCAACTTCTTCATGCTCTACGGCCCCAACACCAACATCGTCGTCAACGGCTCCATCATTTTCTTCTCGGAAGCCTCGGTCCGCTATGTCGTCGAGGCCCTGCGGCTGATGGTCGACAAAGGGGCCAGGACGCTTGAGGTGAAGGCCGACGTCCACGACGCCTTCAACGCCAAGGTCGACGCCGCCAACGCCCAGATGGCCTGGGGCGTCGAGGGCGTCTCCAGCTGGTACAAGAACGCCAAGGGCCGGGTGAGCCAGAACTGGCCCTTCCCGCTGGTGGACTACTGGGAAGCAACGCGCAGCCCGAATGTCGGGGATTTCGAACTGAAGTAGCGGCCCCCAGTTCCTCCCCCTCTCGGGGGAGGGGGACCATTGCGCAGCGATGGTGGAGGGGGTCACCGCCCGAGTCGGCGGGTAAACCTGCTGAAGCCGAACCGCCGGTGGGAACCCCCTCCACCACGCGCTGCGCGCGCGGTCCCCCTCCCCCGAGAGGGGGAGGAACTGGAACTACGCCGGCCGGAAATCCAGGTCGTGGTAGTCGAAGCTGAAGTCCGCCGACGGCGAATAGGCCTTCATCGTCATCCGCGTCACCGTCGTCCCGTCGGTCTCGAACGTCACCAACGCGTCCTCGATGTTGCGGTTGGTGAAACTCGTCTTGAACACCTCCCCGTCCCACGGCTCCAGCGCCCCGCTCATGTTCAGCGACTTGTCGAAGCTCAAACTCAGCGCCCCCTTCGCCTCCCGGATCGTCACCGTCCCGTACCAGGGATCGCGATACACCCCGGCATAGGCCTTCAGCGGCAACCCCGGCGGCTTGGCCGGGCTGGGTCGCGGCGGCAGGGCGATGGTGTTGTCGGCCCGCTGTTTGGCCTGCCGCGCCTGGCTGCTGGCCAGCCAGTCGTAGTCCCCGACCCCCAGCGCCAGGTCCAGCAGCCCATAGCGTAACGTCCGCAACACCCCGCCCTCCTCGGCGTTGGTCCAGACGCTGAACCCGAAATTCTCGGTCGGCAGCAGGCAGGTGACGCTGAGCTGGCCGCTGACCGCGCCGGTGTGGCTGATCAGCTTGCGGCCGCGGAAATCGGCGACGCCCCAGCCCAGTGCATAGAGGTTCACGAACGGCCGGTTCGGGTCCTCCGCCGTCGGGCCGGTGCTCTCGGCGACGATGGTCTGGCCCTTCCACATCTCGGCGGATGTCGCCTCGCTGAACAGCCGCCCACCGCCAGGCCGGACCCCCTTGGCCAGCTGCACCAGCAGCCATTTGGCCGCGTCCCGGGCGCTGACCTGCAGGCCCGCCGCCGGTGAGGCGTTGCGGAAGTCGTCCGAGGTAATGGCGCTGAGCGGCCCGACGCCGCGCACCGGCCCGCTGACCCGCGCATGCGGCGAGGCGACGTTGATCCTCGCGGCCAGTTGGTCGAAGGACGGCACGCTGTCGACCATCCCCAGCGGCGCGAAGATGCGGCCGATCACGAAGTCCTCCCAGCTCATGCCCGAGACCCGGGCCACCACCTCGCCGGCCACCACATAGAGGACGTTGTCGTAGGCGTAGCCCGACCGGAAGCCCCGCGCCGGCTTCAGGTAGCGCAGGCCGGCGATCAGCTCGGCGGTGGTGTGGGTGGTGCTCGGCCAGATCATCAGGTCGCCCTGGCCGAGCGCCAGGCCGCTGCGATGCACCAAGAGGTCGCGCACCGTCATGTTGGCGGTGACATAGGGGTCGTACATGGCGAACTCGGGCAGGTATTTCACCACCGGCTCGTCCCAGCCGACCTTGCCCTCCTCGACCAGCAGGGCCAGCGACAACGCCGTGTAGGCCTTGGAGTTGGAGGCGATCGAGAACAGGGTCGCCTCGTCGACCGGCTGCGGCGAGCCCAGCTTGCGCACCCCAAAGCCCTTGGCCAGCACCACCTGGCCGTCCTTGACCATGGCCACGCCCAGCCCCGGCTGTTCGAAGGCCGCCATGGCCGCGGTGATCAGGGCCTCGCTCCGCGCCGCCAGCGATGCGTCCAGCGCCCATCCAGGCCGCGCCGCCAGCAGCGCCGCCGACCCACCCAGTCCCGCCAGCGCCCCGCGCCGGGAAAGCCAACCGCTCATCACGCCTCCGAAATCCGTCGTCCTTCGATAGGCGAGGGGGAGGCGCGCCGCCACCTACGCTTTCGACAGCTTCCGCCCCGTGTTCCCGCTTGCCCCTACGTCAGACTTTCAAAGACCGGTGTTTCGTCTACCGTCCGTCTCCACAAGAATCGCCGGGGAGGGCGAGATGACGTTCCAAGGACAGTCCGTGTTCGAGTCGGTTTTGGCGCCCGCGCTGGTGCTGGTGATCTGGTCGCTGTTCATCTGGGTGTGGATGTACGCCACCCGCCTGCCGGCCATCGGCAAGGCCGGCCTCAAGCCCGATGACGCCCGTTTCCCGGGCAGCCTCGACGTGTTGCCCGGTGGCGCGCGCCAGGTGGCCGACAACTACAACCACCTGATGGAGCAGCCGACGATCTTCTATGCGCTGGCCTTCGTCACCTACCTGGCCGGTCTGCAGTCGCCGTTCACGGCCGCCCTGGCCTGGGGTTACGTGGCCTTACGCATCCTCCACAGCCTGATCCAGAACACGATCAACCGGGTCGCCCTGCGCTTCCTGGTCTTCAGCCTGTCGACCGTCACCCTGATGGTCTGGGCCGGCTGCGTGGCGCTGGACGCGTTCGCTTAAGGCTCAACCCCCAATACCGATCATCCCGACGAAAGTCGGGACCCAGTGTCCACCGGCGGCGCCGGACCGGTTCTGATCAGCGCAGGCCTATCTTTTGGTTTGCCAGCTGGGCCCCGACTTTCGTCGGGGTGATCGGAAATTGGGGGGTCAATCCTCGTTCGCCCAGCTCTTCAACAGCTGATGGGCGATCGCCAGCGGCGGCGGGCAGAACAGCCCCTCCAGTTCCCCCGCCAGCAGCGCCCGCGCCTCGGCCTTGGTGAACCAGCGCACCGCCTCCAGCTCCGTCTGGTCCGGCGTCGCCTCGTCCGAATCGACCTCGGCGATCAGCCCGATCATCAGGGACGACGGATAGGGCCAGGGCTGCGTCGAGTGATACCGCACCGACACAGCGTTCAGCCCCGCCTCCTCCTTCAGCTCCCGCGCACAGCACTCCTCAATGCTCTCGCCGGGCTCCAGGAACCCGGCCAGGGCCGAGAACATCCCCTTGGGCCAGATCGCCTGGCGACCCATCAAACAGCGCCCCTCATGCGTCGCCAGCATGATCGACACCGGGTCCGTGCGCGGGAAGTGCTCGGCCTTGCAGGCCGGACAGACCCGCTTCCAGCCGCCCTCGGCCGGCGCGCTTGGCTCGCCGCAGTTGGCGCAGTGGCGATGCTTGCGCCGCCATTCGAACATGCCCTTGGCCGTCGCGGCGATGGCCGCCTCGGTCCCCGGCAGGATCATCGCCAGCCCGCGCAGCTCCTGGAAACGCCCCAGCCCCTGCATGGGCCCCTCGGCCGGATCCGCCCCGCCCTCCAGATCCAGGGCGAACACGGCGGTGTCCTTCCACAGCCCCATGAACAGCAGCCGCTCCCAGCCGTTCGACAGCTCCTGGGCCATGGCGGCCGGGATGTAGGAAAGCTGGGTCCTGCCGTCCTGCTGCTCGACCAGCGGCTGGCCGTTCCACAGCGCCACGGCCAGAGAGCCGGCATCGGCCAGCTTCTCGGCCATCCAGGCAGTGTCCGACCGTCGCTCGCTGGCGCGGTCCAAGGGGTTGCCGGTGAAGACGTTGGCGATAGCGGAGAGAGGCATGCCCAAGTTCGTTCCATCAACTGCGCGCCGAGGCAAGCCCCCAACCCTCCCTCCCCTTCATGGGGAGGGCAGGCGCGCAGCGCCGGGTGGGGAAGTCGGATGCCGCCCACAGACGCCGGTGAACTTGGCCGACTTCCCCACCCTGGCGGCTTCGCCGCCGGTCCCTCCCCATGAAGGGGAGGGATGTCGCACTTGCGTTCGGGCTCCGACATCGCGATATAGGCCTCGGAGATCGGCGATGGGCGGAGTCCTCGCCAACCTGGTCAGGGCCGGAAGGCAGCAGCCACAACGAGATTTGCTCCGGGTCGTTGTCCGGTCTCCACCTCACCCCTCATCGTGATCGCTTAGATATCGCCCGCCCTTTCGGCGCGCGCCCGCGATGACGTAGAGTGGCGCTTCAAGAAGATTCCCCGGCCGCCCGCCGGGCCGCCGAAGGCCTCGATGTCCGACACCGCACCGCCCTGGGATGAAGACGAGCCGGCCGCCGAGGTCGAGGAACGCGACACCCTGACCGTCGACATCTTCGGCGAGCCCGACCCGGAGCCCCAGGCCCCGATGCCGCCGCCCCAGGCCCTCCAGCCCATGCCCGCCCCGCCGACCGCCGACGGCCCGGCCTACACCGTGCTGGCCCGCAAGTACCGGCCGCGCACCTTCGACGACCTGATCGGCCAGGAGGCGATGGTTCGCACCCTGACCAACGCCTTCTCCACCGGCCGCATCGCCCACGCCTTCATGCTCACCGGCGTCCGCGGGGTCGGCAAGACTACAACCGCCCGCCTGCTGGCCCGCGCCCTCAACTACGAAAGCGAGACCGTCCACCAGCCCTCCATGGACCTCTCCGTCGAGGGCCGGCACTGCGCCGCCATCGTCGAGGGCCGCCACATGGACGTGCTGGAACTCGACGCCGCCAGCCGCACCAAGGTCGATGAGATGCGCGAGCTGCTCGACGGCGTGCGCTATTCGCCGGTCGAGGCCCGCTACAAGGTCTACGTCATCGACGAAGTGCACATGCTGTCGACGGCGGCGTTCAACGCCCTGCTGAAGACGCTGGAAGAGCCGCCGCCGCACGCCAAGTTCATCTTCGCCACCACCGAGATCCGCAAGGTGCCGGTGACCATCCTGTCGCGCTGCCAGCGTTTCGACCTGCGCCGCGTCGAGCCGCCGGTGCTGGCCGCCCACCTGGAGCGCATCTGCGAAAAGGAAGGCGCCAAGGTTGAGGCCGAGGGCATCGCCCTGATCTCCCGCGCCGCCGAGGGCTCCGTCCGAGACGGCCTCTCCCTGCTCGACCAGGCCATCGTCCAGACCGATCCCGGCCAGGTGGTCCCCGCCAAGGTCGTGCAGGACATGCTGGGCCTGGCCGACCGGTCCCAGACCATCGAGCTCTTCGAACAGGTCATGCGCGGCGAGACCGGGGCGGCGATCGGCACGTTCCGCACCCTCTGGGGCTTCGGCGCCGACCCGGTGCAGGTGGTCCTCGACCTCCTCGAACACAGCCACCAGGCCGCCGTCTCCAAGGCGCTGGGCCCCGACGCCCTCACCCTGCCCAAGGAACAGGCCCAGCGCCTCGCCGCCGTCGGCGCCCTGGCCAGCGCCGGCAGCCTGTCGCGCCTGTGGCAGATGCTGCTGAAGGCCCATGACGAGGTCCGCCGCGCCCCCGATCCCTCGGCCGCCGTCGAGATGGCCCTCATCCGGCTGACCTACGCCGCCGACCTGCCCGGCCCGGAAGAAGCCCTGAAAGCCCTGCGCGACGGCGAACCCGTCGGCGGCGGCCCGTCCGGCGGTGGCGGCGGTGGCGGCCAGTCCTCCGGCGGCGGATCGGTCGCCCAGGCCCGCTTCGCCCAGCCGGCCGTGCAGGCCGCGCCCCAGACCGAAACCGTCGCCCTGGCCACCTTCGACGACGTCCTCAAGCTGATCGAGGCCAAGCGCGACATCGGCATGAAGCTCGACGTCGACCGCTATCTGCGGCTGGTCAGCTACCGCCCCGGCGCCATCGTCTACGAACCGGCCCCCAACACCCCGGCCAATTTCGCCGGCCGCCTGGTCTCCCGCCTGAAGGAATGGACCGGCCAGCCCTGGCTGGTCGCGGCCGAGGGCGGCGGCGGGGCCGAGACCGCCTGGGAAAAGCAGAAGCGCGAGCAGAAGGAGGCCCGCGCCGAGATCGAAGCCGACCCCTGGGTCCGCTCGGTGATGGAAGCCTTCCCCGGCGCCGAGATTCTCGGCGTGAAGCAGCTTGCCATTCCGCAATCCGAGGCCGCCAGCGAGCCGCCGGTCGAACCGGAGGATGAGGACTAGGGTCTGTCAGGTTTCCGCGGTTCAGCCGCCAGGACAGGGTCTAGGTCTTCGACTCCCACCTCGTTTGATAGAACTCCGACGAATCCGGCGGGACCTGACGGCGCGCTGGCGGCGCGACAGCCAGGGCGGCCCGCAAGGCTTCGGCCGCCCGTGCGGGAAAGGGCTGGTCGAAGGTTTCATCATAGCCGTCCAGCCCAAGCACCAGCTTCAACCGGTCGATTTCGGTGAGCAAAGCCCGCCCGGTCGCATCCACGTCGGCGCTCGCCTGGAACAGCAGCCGGTCGCTCTTCTCGTCACGGACGGCAATCTCCAGCGAGCCGGACCCGCGAACTGAAAAGCGCCAGATCCAGGCCCCGGGTTCCTGATCAAACCGGCAGGTCGCCCGCATGCCGCCGATGACAATCGCGGTCACGGCGTGCAGCAGGTCCCCGACCGCGTCCGTGGTGTCGCTGAATTCGACCTCAAAGACGGCGTCCCCGACAGTCAGGCGGCAGAGCCCGAAGGTCGTCTCATCGTCCATGCTGATGTTGAAGTGCGGGGTCATTCGGTCATCTGCTGAGGGGGTCACGTGAGGCTCCGGGCCCATGAGACTAGAGGCCGCCCGCCCGGCGGCATAGGTCCGTCGGAAAGCCCCCTTGCCCTTCCCCGGCGTGAAGCGGATAGCCCTATGAAAAGCAGGCGGGCCGAAGACATGACCCCCGCCATCGCGGAAGATCAGGACAAGGGGAAGAGACCATGACCGCAGCCAACGGCCGCAAATCCATCTTCATCACCGGCGGCGCCTCGGGCATGGGCCTGGAGACCGCCCGGCTGTTCGCCTCCGAGGGCTGGTTCGTCGGCGCCTGTGACGTCAACGCCGCCGGCCTGGACGCTCTGAAAGTGGAATTGGGCGACGCCGTCCTCACCCAGGTGCTCGACGTCACCGACCGCGCCGCCTACGCCGCCGCGCTCGATACCTTCGCCAAGGCCACCGGCGGCCAGCTGGACCTCCTCTTCAACAACGCCGGCATCGGCCGCGGCGGGCCGTTCATCGACCAGCCGTGGGAAGACGTCATGGCGCTGGTCAACATCAACTTCGTCGCCGTCCTCTCGGGCATCCACCTGGCCGCCCCGCTGCTGAAAGCCACGCCGAACAGCCTCTGCTTCACCACCTCCTCGTCCTCGGCCATCTTCGGCATCCCCAACATCGCCGTCTATTCGGCCACCAAGCACGCGGTGAAGGGCCTGACCGAAGCCCTGTCGGTGGAACTGCGCGCCCATGGGGTGCGCGCCGCCGACACCCTGCCCGGCATGATCGACACTCCCATCCTGCCCGACGAGGCGAAAGCCAACGCCCCGACGGAAGGCATGTGGCGACTGACCCCGCCGATGGAGGTGGCGAAAGCGGTCTGGGGCGCCTACCATTCGGACAAGATCCACTGGTATGTGCCCTCCGAACTGGAGGCCTACGACGCCATGCAGACATCGAATCCGGAAGCCATCCGCGACCAGATGCTGAGCATGGGGGGCCTCTTCAGCGAGGGAAGCGAGAAGACATGAAAGACATCCAAGGCCTGATGAAACAGGCCCAGGCCATGCAGGCCAAGCTGGCCGAGGCCCAGGAGAAAGCCGCCGCCATCGTCGTCGAAGGCACGTCCGGTGGCGGCATGGTCAAGGTGACGCTGAAGGGGGCCGGCGAACTTTCCGCCGTCATCCTCGACGAAAGCCTGCTGGTCCCCGGCGAGGGCGAGGTCATCGCCGACCTCCTGATCGCCGCCCACGCCGACGCCCGCCGCAAGCTGGAAGCCCAGACCGCCGAGCTGATGCAGGCGGCGGCGGGTCCGCTGGCCGGGATGAAGATCCCGGGGATGCCGTTCTAGTGAAGGCGCTCACAGCTCTCACACTGGCGGTGGCCCTCCTGGCCACCCCGGCGCTGGCCCAGCTGCCGCCCGACCTGGCCAAGGCCGCCCACGCCTATGAGGCGGCCCAGATCGACGGCGACGGCGCGGCCATGAGCGCCCTGATGGCCGACGACTACGTCCTGGTCGGCGGCGATGGGACCCGCTCGACCAAGGCCCAGCTGATCGCCGAATTCACCGACCCCAAGCTCAAGGCCAATCCGGTCACCGTCCGCGAGCCGGTCGAGAAGGTCTGGAAGGACGCCGCCGTCATCGGCGGCCTGGTCGAGTTCACCGGAACCTACGACGGCAAGCCGATCCGCCAGGTCATGCGCTTCGCCGACGTCTGGGAAAGGCGCGACGGCCGCTGGGTGGTGGTCTACGGTCAGGTGACACGAGTCCCGGAACCCAAGTAGACCATGGCCTCCGTCGCCGGACCCGAGATCGAACGCCTCATCAGCCTGCTGGCCAAGCTGCCGGGGCTTGGCCCCCGCTCGGCCCGCCGCGCGGCGCTGACCCTGCTCAAGCGCCGCGACCAGCTGCTCGGGCCGCTCGCCTCCGCCCTCGCCGACGCCCAGGCCAACGTCAAGACCTGCAGCGTCTGCGGCAGCCTCGACACCTGCGACCCCTGCAGCCTCTGCGCCGACGGCCTTCGCGACCGCACCCTGATCTGCGTCGTCGAGGAGGTGGGCAGCGTCTGGGCCATGGAGCGGGCAGGGGCCTTCCGCGGCCGCTACCATGTGCTCGGCGGCCTGCTGTCGGCGCTGGACGGCGTCGGCCCCGACAACCTGCGCATCAACGAGCTGACCCAGCGGGTCACCGACGGCGACATCCGCGAGGTGATCCTGGCCCTGCCCGCCACCGTCGACGGCCAGACCACCGCCCACTACATCGCCGAACGCCTCTCCAACCTCGACGTGGCCGTGACCATGCTGGCCCGCGGCGTCCCGGTCGGCGGCGACCTCGACTGGCTCGACGACGGCACGATTGCGCAGGCGATGCGGGCGCGTCGGCCGGCGTAAAGCGCAGCGCCCTTCTCCCGCTTGTCGGGAGAAGGTGGCCCGCGAAGCGGGTCGGATGAGGGCAGCGCCGGCTCCGGCCGATGGCCCGCGTTCTGGCGCGTTCAGCGCAGCCGCCAACCTTTCATCTTCCGCTCTGCCCTCATCCGTCGGCTTCGCCGCCACCTTCTCCCGACAAGCGGGAGAAGGAACCCCTGTGACGACGCCCCGAACCACGCTAAGAACCAACCATGAACGCTCCCGCCCTGGCCCTGATCGTCGCCGCCGCCTTCGCCCTGCTGGCCGTCGTCGCTCTCGCCTGGGCCCTGATGGAGCGCCGCCGGGCCACCGCCGCCGAAGCCAAGGCCTGGTCGCTGCAGGAGCAGTTCACCACCGCCGACGCCCGCGCCCGCATGCTGGAGGACCAGTCCGGGGCCACCGCCGAACTCCTCAAGGCCCAGGCCGCGCAACAGGCCGGGGCCGTCGCCGAGGAACTCCTCAAGCGCACCGACGAGAGCTTCCGCAACCGCGAACTGATCGCCCAGGAGCGCATCGCCGCCCAGCTGAAGCCCGTCGCCGACACCCTGGCCAAGTTCGAGGCCCAGGTCACCGCCGTCGAAAAGGCCCGCTCCGAAGAGCAGGGCGGCCTCAAGGCCCAGATCGCCGCCCTGATGGACGCCTCGGTCGCCACCCAGGCCGAGGCCCGCAAGCTGTCGGCCGCCCTGCGCCGCGGGGCCGGGGTCCAGGGCCGCTGGGGCGAACAGACCCTGCGCAACGTGCTGGAGGCCGCCGGCCTGGCCCACCAGTACGACTTCGTCGAACAGTTCAGCCTCGACACCGAGGAGGGCCGCCGCCGGCCCGACGTCAAGGTCCGCATGCCGGCCGGGGCCGTCTTCGCCATCGACGCCAAATGCTCCTTCGGCGCCTTCGTCGACGCCCAGGAGGCCACCGACGACGCGGTCCGCGAGGCCGCCCTGGTCCGCCACGCCCAGAGCGTCCGGGCCCACATGCAGGGCCTGTCCGCCAAGAGCTACTGGGACCAGTTCGCCGGCGAGCGCTCGCCCGACTTCGTGGCCATGTTCATCCCCGGCGACGGTTTTCTCGCGGCCGCCCTCGACCGCCTGCCCGACCTGATGACCGAGGCCATGGACAAGCGCGTCCTGATCGTCACCCCGACCACCCTGTTCGCCCTCTGCAAGGCCGTCGCCTACGGCTGGCGGGTCGAGGAGCAGGCGGCCAACGCCGACCTGATCGCCAAGCTCGGCCGCGACCTCTACGCCCGCCTGTCGGTGATGGGCGGCCACGTCGCCGCCATGGGCAAGGCCCTGGAGACCGCCACCGGCCGCTACAACCAGTTCGTCGCCAGCCTGGAGACCCAGGTCCTCACCCAGGCCCGCCGCTTCGAGGACCTGAAGGTCGACCACGAGGGCAAGGAGATCCCGGAACTGGCCCCCATCGAGGGCGGCATCCGGCCCCTGGCCAAACTCGCGTCAGACGCGCCCGCCCTTTCCGACAAGCACTGAAACCGCTAGCGACGTCGCATGATCGAACTCGGCATCTCCATCGCGGCCATCCTCGCTGGCGTCACCTGGTTCGTCCGCGACCTGCCGGGCATCCTGGCCTCGGGCCGGACGGGGACCATCCGCAGCAAGTCCTACGGCGCCCCCATCATCCGCCGCGAGGACGACCCCGAGCGCTTCGACCGCCTCGTCGCCTACCGGCGCAAGCGGCTGGTCTGGCCGACCCTGATGCTGGCCGGGGGCCTTCTCTTCCTGGCGTTCAACATCTGGGTGCTGGCGACCCGTTTCGGCGCCGTCTGAGCCCGCGCCGCCACCCTGCGACGTCAGGCCCAGCTTGACGCCCCGGTATCGAGACCTTACCTGCGCCCCATGGCCGTCCGTCGCATCCTCACCGTCGACAACGCCGCCGACCTGGCGGTGCTGAAGAAGAAGTCGGTTCCCGTGGAGACCGTCACCGACGAGACCCGCGCCCTGATGGACGACATGCTGGAGACCATGTATGCCGCCCCCGGCATCGGCCTGGCCGCCGTGCAGGTCGGCATTCCCGAGCGGATCATCGTCATGGACCTGGCCCGCGAGGGCGAGCCGCCGGCCCCGCGCTACTTCATCAATCCCGAAATCCTCGAGAAGAACGAGCAGTTCGCCCCCTACGAGGAAGGCTGCCTGTCGGTGCCCGACATCTACGAGACCGTCGAGCGCCCCGACCAGGTCCACATCCGCTACCTCGACTACGACGGCAAGCTGGTCGAGGAAGCCGCCGACGGCCTCTACGCCGTCTGCATCCAGCACGAGATGGACCACCTCGAAGGCGTCCTCTTCATCGACCACCTCAGCCGCCTCAAGCGCGACCGCGCCATCACCAAGGTGAAGAAGGCGGCCCGGGCGGCTTAGAGCCAATTCCTCCCCCATCGGGGGAGGGGGACCATCGCGCAGCGATGGTGGAGGGGGTCCCCACCGACAGCGGCGGCTGATCCTCTGTCCGCCGCCGCCGGCTTGGGGAGCGGACCCCCTCAGTCAGCCGCTGCGCGGCTGCCAGCTCCCCCGAAGGGGGAGCAACTGCTTCCTCAGAAGAACCCCAGCTTCTTGGCCGAATAGCTGACCAGCATGTTCTTGGTCTGCTGATAGTGGTCCAGCATCATCCGGTGGGTCTCCCGCCCGATGCCCGACGACTTGTAGCCGCCGAACGCCGCATGGGCCGGATAGGCGTGGTAGCAGTTGGTCCACACCCGCCCCGCCTGGATTGCCCGGCCGAAGCGGTAGCAGGTGTTGGCGTCGCGGCTCCACACCCCGGCCCCCAGGCCATAGAGGGTGTCGTTGGCGATGTGCAGCGCCTCGTCCTCGTCCTTGAAGGTGGTCACCGAGACCACCGGGCCGAAGATCTCCTCCTGGAACACCCGCATGCCGTTGTGGCCCTTGAGCACGGTCGGCTGGACGTAGAAGCCGCCCGCCAGCTCGCCGCCCAGGTTGGCCCGCTCGCCGCCGATCAGCACCCGCGCCCCTTCCTCGCGGCCGATATCGAAATAGCCGACGATCTTCTCCAGCTGCTCGGCCGAGGCCTGGGCCCCGATCATCGTCGCCGGGTCCAGGGGATCGCCCTGCACGATGGCCGCCACCCGCTTCAGCGCCCGCTCCATGAACTCGTCGTAGATGCGCTCGTGGATCAGCGCCCGGCTGGGACAGGTGCAGACCTCGCCCTGGTTCAGGGCGAACATCACGAAGCCCTCGATGGCCTTGTCGAAATAGTCGTCGTCCGCCCGGGTGACGTCCTCGAAGAAGATGTTCGGCGACTTGCCGCCCAGCTCCAGGGTCACCGGGATCAGGTTCTCGCTGGCGTACTGCATGATCAGCCGGCCGGTGCTGGTCTCGCCGGTGAAGGCGATCTTGGCGATGCGCGGGCTGCTGGCCAGCGGCTTGCCGGCCTCGAGGCCAAAGCCGTTGACGATGTTCAGCACCCCGGGCGGCAGGATGTCGGCGATCAGCTCGGCCCACAGGCAGATGCTGGCCGGCGTCTGCTCGGCGGGCTTCAGCACCACGCAGTTGCCTGCCGCGATGGCCGGGGCCAGCTTCCAGCAGGCCATCAGCAGCGGGAAGTTCCAGGGGATGATCTGGCCCACGACGCCCAGCGGCTCATGGAAATGATAGGCGACGGTGTCGTCGTCGATCTGGCTCAGGCTGCCTTCCTGGGCGCGGATACAACCGGCGAAATAGCGGAAGTGGTCGATGGCCAGCGGCAGGTCGGCGGCGGTGGTCTCGCGGATCGGCTTGCCGTTGTCCCAGCTCTCGGCCCGGGCCAGCAGGTCCAGGTTGGCTTCCATGCGGTCGGCGATGCGGCTCAAGAGCAGGGCCCGCTCGGCCGGGCTGGTGCGGCCCCAGCCGTCCTTGGCGGCGTGGGCGGCGTCCAGCGCCCGCTCGATGTCGGCGGCCCCGGAGCGGGCGATCTCGCACAGCTTGCGGCCGTTGACCGGGGAGATGTTGTCGAAGTAGCGGCCGTCGGCCGGCGCGACCCACTGGCCGCCGATGAAGTTGTCATAGCGGGCGGCGAACGGCGCGGCCTGGGCTTGGATGGGCTGGTGCTTGGTCACTGGGAAGTCCTCCAATTTGTTGAAAATTGTTGCTCCCAGTCGGCGGCAGTCATTGAGATGCGTCAATTGGCGTAACCGCGCATTGGGTTATTCTGCGAACAATTCAGTGGACTTGTTTCCGGCCCGCCGGGAACTTTGACGCTGCGGGCGACAGTAAGAGCGCCAGTGTCGCAACCTGCGACAGTTCGGGAAGAAACTTGGAGTGACCTTGATGACGTCCGTCCACGACGCCCGCCGCAGCTATTTCGGCCAGGGCCAGCTCCCCGCCGACCAGCTGGCCCATTCCATCCTGCGGTCCTGGATGCGCTGCTCCGACATGGGCCTCGACGAGGCCGCCCCGGTGCGCATCGAGCCGGCCAGCGCCGCCGAGATGCGTAGCCTGCAGGAGCGCCACGACGCCCTGCGCCGCCTCTGCCGTCCCGAGCTCGACGCCCTGCACGGCGAGGCGCGCGAGACCGGCGGCATCGTCATCCTGACCAATCCCGACGGGGTGGTGCTCGACGCCGTCGGCGACCCGGCCTTCGCCGGCGCCGCCGCCCAGCTGGCCCTGCGCCCCGGCGCCGCCTGGCAGGAGAGCGCCGCCGGCACCAACGCCATCGGCGCCGCCCTGGCCGAGCGCCGCCCCGTCGCCGTGCACGGGGCCGAACACTTCTTCGCCGCCCACCGCGACCTGACCTGCGCCGCCGCCCCGATCATCGATGGCCGCGGCGCGGTGATGGGGGTGCTGGACATGTCCGGCCACGCCGCCGTGCAGCACCTGCACGCCCTGGGCCTGGTCAAGATGGCCGTCGAACAGATCGAGCACCGGCTGTTCCAGCGGCCGTTCGGCGGCTGCGCCGTGCTGCGCTTCCACAGCGACCCGGCCCTGGTCGGGACCAGCCGCCAGGGGGTGCTGGTGTTCGCCGACGGCCGGCTGGTGGCCGCCAACCGCCGGGGCCTGGCCCTGACCGGCCGCGGCTGGGACGACCTCGACCGGGCCCGCTTCGGGGACCTGTTCGACGCCGACCTCGACCGGCTGGAGGAGTCCGTGCAGCTGATCGCCCCGACCGGCGAGACCTTCTTCGGAACCCTCGACCGCTCGGGCCTGAGCGCTGACCGGCCGCCGGCCGTGATGCTGGCCGACGCCACCCTGCGCGACACCGAACTGGCCGCCATGCGCGCCGCCCTCGACGCCTGCGGCGGCAACGTCAGCCGCGCCGCCCGCAAACTGGGCGTCCACCGCGCCACCCTCTACCGCCGGGTGCTGTCGGCCTAGACCGCTCCCGCCGCCTGGCCGCTTGACTCCCGCCCGCCGTCCTGAATATAACCACATAGTTCTAAAACTATTCGGTTATAAAAATGACCCCCGCCGCCCGCCTCGACGCCACCTTCCAGGCCCTCGCCGATCCGACCCGCCGCGCCATCCTGGCCCGGCTGGCCGGCGGCGAAGCGAGTGTCAACGACCTGGCCCAGCCCTTCGCCATGTCCCAGCCGGCTATCTCCAAGCACATCAAGGTGCTGGAGCGGGCCGGCCTGGTCACCCGCGGCCGCGACGCCCAGCGCCGCCCGGTCCGCATCGAAGCCGCTCCGCTCGCGGAAGCCAACGGCTGGCTGGAGGACTACCGCCGCCTCTGGGAAACCAATTTCCAGCGCCTTGAGACCCTGCTCGACGAACTGCAGGCCGCCATTCCCCAACCCGACAAGCCTTGAGGAAACCCCCATGACCTTCACCACCCAGGTTACGACCCCCTCCGACCGCGAGATCACCGTCACCCGCGCCGTCCGCGCCCCGCGCGCGCTGGTCTGGCGCGCCTATACCGACCCGGCCCTGATCCCCCGCTGGCTGCTGGGACCGCCCGGCTGGACCATGCCGGTCTGCGAGATGGACGCCCGCGTCGGCGGCGCCTACCGCTACCTCTGGGTTTCCGAGGCCGACGGCGCGGTGAAGATGGGCCTCTCCGGCGTCCACCGCGAAGTCGAGGCGCCGGCCCGGCTGGTCGCCACCCAGACCTTCGAGCCCGACATGATGGGCGGCGAGAGCCTGGTCCGCACGACCTTCGACGAGGCTGACGGGGTGACCACCATCGTCACCACCATCCTCTACGCCAGCAAGGAAATCCGCGACGCCGCCGCGGCCAGCGGCATGGAGATCGGCATGGAGGCCGGCTACCAGCGCCTCGAAGGTCTGCTGGCCGACGTGGCCGCGTAGGGGGGGGGCAATGCTCACCATCCACAACTTCCCGCGCGGCGCGCGCGGCCTGCGGGTCATGTGGCTGTGCGAGGAACTGGGCGTGCCTTACCGGTTCTCGGCCGTCACCTTCCCGCCCAGCGACGCCTACCTGGCCCTCAACCCGCTCGGCAACGTCCCCTTCCTGGAGGATGAGGGCGGCGTCGCCATCAACGAGAGCATCGCCATGCTGCTCTACGTCGCGCAGCGCTATGGCCCCACACCCCTGCTGCCGGCCAGGGACGACCCGGCCCTGGCCAAGGTGCTGCAGCTGACGGTGATGAGCGAAACCGCCCTCGGCATGGCCATGAACCCGCTGATGGCCGCGAAGTTCGGCGCGCCGGATGAGCACAGGCGGAACTGGTCTGTCGGGGTGCTGGAAGGCTCCCTGGGCCGCGCCATCGCCTTCATCGAGGCCGAACTGGGCGACGGCGACTTCCTGGTCGCCGATCGCCTGACCGTGGCCGACATGGCCTTCGCCACCGCCCTCGGCATCTGGCGCGGCGCCCTCGGCGGCGTGCTGAACGAACGCCTGGCGGCCTACCACGCCAAGCTGGCGGAACGCCCGGCCTACCAGCGCGCGATGGCGGCGATGGCGGCCTGACCCTACCCAATATTCCGATCATCCGGACGAAAGTCGGGGCCCAGTGTCCACCGGCGGTGCAAGGACTGCTCAAGTCAGAGCAGAACTCTTCAACGACTTGCCAGCTGGGCCCCGACTTTGGTCGGGGTGGTCGGAGTAGGGGGAGGGCCTGCTCCCAACACGCCCCCGTGCCAGCCATTTGACTCGCCCGTGAACGGCTCCACATTCACACCGGGGCCGTACCGGAGAGACTTGCATGCTGATCCGCCACGCTGGCGAGCTGACCGACAACGATGTCACCCCGCACGGCCTCTACCTGCGTCGCCGCGAGTTCATGACCGGCGCCATCGCCCTCACCGCCGGCCTCGCCGCCTGCGCGCCGGAAGACGCCACCGCCGCCCCGCTAAAAGCCGCCAAGTCGCGCTACACCACCAGCGAAAAGCTGACCCCCTTCAAGGACGTCACCACCTACAACAATTTCTACGAATTCGGCGTCGACAAGGACGACCCGGCCCGCGCCGCCGGCGCCCTGAAAACCAGACCCTGGACGGTCAAGGTCGACGGCCACTGCGCCAAGCCCGGGACCTACAATCTCGAAGACGTCCTCAAGACCGGCCCGCTGCAGGAACGCATCTACCGCCTGCGCTGCGTCGAGGGCTGGTCGATGGTCATCCCCTGGATCGGCATCCCCTTGGCCGACATCCTCAAACGCTACCAGCCGACCGCCAAGGCCAAGTACGTCGCCTTCGAAACCCTGCTGCGCCCCTCCGAAATGCCCGGCCAACGCCGCGCCGTCCTGCAATGGCCCTACCGCGAGGGCCTGCGGATGGACGAGGCCATGCACCCCCTGGCCTTCATGGCCGTCGGTCTCTACGGCCAGACCCTCTTGAACCAGAACGGCGCCCCCATGCGCCTCGTCGTCCCCTGGAAGTACGGCTTCAAGTCGATCAAGAGCATCGTCCGCATCAGCTTCACCGACACCCAGCCGCGCACCGCCTGGAACCTCTCGGCGCCTGGCGAGTACGGCTTCTACTCCAACGTCAATCCGGCCGTGGACCACCCCCGCTGGAGCCAGGCCAGCGAGCGCCGCATCGGCGAGTTCAGCCGCCGCAAGACCCTGCCCTTCAACGGCTACGGCGAGGTCGCCGGCCTCTACGCCGGCATGGACCTGCGGAAGTTCTATTGATGAGTCCAAAAACCAAGGACCGCCTGATCTACACGGCGGTCTGGCTGGCCTGTTTCGCCCCCATCCCCTGGCTGGTCTGGCGGCTGCTGTCGGGCGGCCTCGGGGCCAACCCGATCGAGGCCCTGATCCGCCAACTCGGCGTCTGGGGCCTGCGTTTCATCCTCATCAGCCTGGCCATCACTCCCGCCGCCCGCCTGCTGCGTCAGCCGCGCCTGATCCGCTTCCGCCGCACCGTCGGCCTGTTCGCCTTCGCCTACGTCCTGCTGCACTGGTGCACATACATCGGCGTCGACCAGTTCTTCGACTGGGCCGCCATCCTCAAGGACATCTACAAACGCCCCTTCATCACCATCGGCATGACGGCTTTCGTTCTGCTGATCCCCCTGGCCGTGACCAGCACCAACGCCGCCATCCGCGCCCTCGGCCCGGTCCGCTGGCGCCGTCTCCACCGCCTGATCTACGTCATCGCCCCGCTGGGGGTGCTGCACTACTACATGCTGGTGAAGGCCGACCACCGCCCGCCGCTGATCTACGCGGGGGTGCTGGCGGTGTTGTTGGGCTGGCGGGTGTGGGACGCATTCCGAAAGCGGGCAGGGCGCTGATCCTCCCTCCCCTTCATGGGGAGGGACAGCGCGCGAAGCGCGCAGGGTGGGGAAGTCGGATGCCGCCAACCCCAACCGTCAGGAGACGCCTCCCAGTACCCCACCCTGACGGCTTCGCCGTCGGTCCCTCCCCATAAAGGGGAGGGAGGGCGCCCGACCGTCGACTTCTGAGCTACTGCTTCTCGGCCGCCTTTTCCTTCGCCGCCTCGGCCTTGTCCTTGTTGGCCGCGTCGGCCAGGTCTTCCTGGGCGTTGGCCGCCGTGTCCTTCACCGCGTCGGCCGCCTCGGCGCCGGCGTCCTTGATCGCCGCGCCGGCTTCCTTGACGTCGGGATCGTTGGCGATGTCGTGGGCCGCTTCCTTGACCTCGGTCCCGGCGGCCTCCGCGCCTTCCTTGACCTCAGCACGGTCCGCCTTCGAACAGGCGCCCAGCGACAGGGCCGAAATCGCGACGGCGGCGAGAATGAGCGAGCGCATGGTTATCTCCATCAATGTTCCCGCCTATCAACGAACCGTGATCGGCGGGGTTCCCTTCCTAGATCGGCCCTGAGCGGCTACAGGCACGGCCATGCGTTTAGCCTTCCTCGGCACCCCCGATTTCGCCGTCGTCAGCCTGGCCGCCCTCCTCGAGGCCGGCCATGAGATCGTCTGCGTCTACAGCCAGCCGCCGGCCCCGCGCGGCCGTGGCCAGGACCTCAAGCCCTCGCCGGTCCACCAGTTCGCGCTCGACCACGGCCTGACCGTCCGCACCCCCAAGTCGATGAAGGCCGAGGAGGAGATCGCCGCCTTCCAGGCCCTGGGCCTCGACGCCGCCGTCGTCGTCGCCTTCGGCCAGATCCTCAAGACCGGCGTGCTGGCCGCGCCGCTGCTCGGCTGCTTCAACCTGCACGGCTCGATCCTGCCCCGCTGGCGCGGCGCCGCCCCCATCCAGCGGGCGGTGATGGCCGGCGACGAGATCACCGGCGTCCAGGTCATGCGCATGACCGAGGGCCTCGACGAAGGCCCGGTCCTGGCCACCGCCACCACCCGCATCGGCCAGTACGACACCGCCGGCACGGTCCACGACCGCTTGGCCGATCTCGGCGGCCGCCTGCTGGTCGACACCCTGCCGGCCATCGAACGCGGCAAGGCCACCGAGACCAAACAGGCCGAGGAGGGCGTCACCTACGCCCGCAAGATCACCCCGGCCGAGGCCCGCATCGACTGGTCCCGTTCCGCGGAAGAGGTCGACCGCCAGATCCGCGGCCTCTCCCCCTTCCCGGGCGCCTGGTTCGAGGCCCCGTCCACACGCGGCCCCACCCGGGTGAAGGCCCTGATGTCCCATGTCGAGGACGCCTCGGGTCCGGCCGGCGCCGCCCTGGACGACAGCCTGCTGATCGCCTGCGGCGACGGCGCCGTCCGCCTGCTGGAGCTGCAGCGCGAGGGCAAGGGCCGCCAGCCGGCCGACGTCTTCCTGCGCGGCTTCCCGGTTGCGGCCGGGACGGCGCTGGCCTGATGCCCCGCTACCGCCTCACCGTCGAGTACGACGGCCGCCCCTATCGCGGCTTCCAGGCCCAGGCCGTGCTGCCCTCGGTTCAGGGTACGATCGAGCGCGCCGTCAAAGCCTTCTGCGGCGAGGACATCCGCCTCATCGCCGCCGGCCGCACCGACACCGGCGTCCACGCCACCGGCCAGGTGATCCACATCGACCTGGCAAAGGACTGGCCGGCCCGGACCGTCCTCCAGGCGATCAACGCCCACCTGGGCGCCGAGCCGATCGCCATCCTGACCGCCCAGGTCGCCGCCGACGACTGGCACGCCCGCTTCAGCGCCACCGGCCGCCGCTACCTCTATCGCATCCTCAACCGCGAGGCCCGGCCCGCCCTCGACCAGGGCCGCGTCTGGCATGTGAAGAAACCCATCGACGCGGCAGCCATGCACGCCGCCGCCCAGGCCCTCGTCGGCCACCACGACTTCACCACCTTCCGCGACATGCAGTGCCAGTCGAAGTCGCCGGTAAAGACCCTCGACCTCGCCACCGTCCGCCGCGAAGGCGACTACGTCCTGCTCGACTTCGCCGCCCGCAGCTTCCTGCACCGCCAAGTGCGGTCGATGACCGGCACCCTGCTCGAAGTCGGCGTCGGCCGCTGGACGGCGGAGGACGTGGCGGCGGCGCTGGCGGCCAAGGACCGCACGGCCTGCGGCCCCGTGGCGCCGGCGGATGGGCTGTACCTGACGGGCGTGGTGTACTGAGTCCTTCTCCCGCTTGTCGGGAGAAGGTGGCCCCCGAAGGGGGTCGGATGAGGGCAGCACCGGCTGTTCAAACTCAACCACGTTCTGGCGCAGTCGCCGCCGCCGCAACCTTCCGACACCGGCGCTGCCCTCATCCGAGCCCTTCGGGCCCACCTTCTCCCGACAAGCGGGAGAAGGGACTTCGGACCCGCTGGCCTCTAGTCCATCAAGCTCGCCGGAACCTTCCCCCCATTCTCGGCCAGCTTCTTAAGCACTGCCTTGTGCAGCCAGATGTTCATCGCCGCGCTGTCCGACTTGTCGCCGGTGAAGCCCAGCTCATCGGCCAGGTCCTTGCGCTCCTGCAGGCTGCTCTCCATCCCGACCAGCTTCATCAGATCGACGATCGAGGTGCGCCAGTTCAGCTTCTGCGGATTGGCCGCCGCCATGTCCTCCAGCACCGCCTCGATATCGACCGGCGGCGGCGCGGCCGCCTGGGCCTGCGGGGCCGGCGTCGGCTGGGCCTGCGGCGTCGGGGCCGGGGCGGCCTTCGGCTTGTGACCGAAAATCTTGCCCAGGATGTTGCTGAAGATGCCCATGACCAACCTCGTTTGAAGAACTCAAGCGGCGACAGCCGCATCGGTCCTTCAACCCCGCACCCGTCCGCCGGGTTGCCCGGTCGGCGGAAAAACATTCTACCCAGGCGAAATTATCGGGCCGCCGACGGGGCCGGACCGGCCTGGGCAAGGCGGGAGCCGCATCGGCCGGATTCCGCCGGCGAAAGACCCATGCGCCCCCCCATGAAACCCCAATGCCGGATGCATCCGACAGCGATGCGTCCCCCATCCTGGACCGATGCTATACCCATTGAAACTATTGAATAATTTCACCTATCCGGGTCCCGAAACCGGTTATAATGGTCCGGCCGCTTCGATAACTACCGGATCGCCACCAGCACCGCCCCGACGGCGATCAGCACGACGCCCAGCCAGTTCTTGACCGTCAGCCGCTCCCCCAGGAAGGCCACCCCCATGATCGCCACCAGCACCACGCTCAGCTTGTCCAGCGGCGCCACCCTTGCTGCCTCGCCCAGCTTCAGGGCCCGGAAGTAGCAGAGCCACGACGCCCCAGTCGCCAGCCCCGACAGGGTCAGGAACATCAGGGTGCGCGGCGTCAGCTCGCCGACCGACCGCCACTGGCCGCTGACCGCCACGATCAGCCCGGCGAAGGCCACCACCACCAGTGTCCGCACCAGGGTGGCCAGATCCGACGGCGTATCCTTCACCCCGACCTTGGCCAGGATCGCCGTCGCCGCCGCGAACACCGCCGCCAGCAGGGCCCAGAACAGCCAGCCGCCGGCGAACGTTTTGATCATCCCAACCGCTCGAAATACAGCTCGACGATCCGCTCATAGACCTTCTGCAGGGCGTAGATCTCCGCCACCGGGGCCCGCTCGTCGACCATATGCATGGTGGTGCCGACCAGGCCGAACTCGACCACTGGGCACAGGCTGCGGATGAAGCGCGCATCGCTGGTGCCGCCGGTGGTGGAAAGGTCCGGCTCGCGCCCCGTGGTCTGGCGCACGGCGTCGGCGACCACGGCGGTGAACGGCCCCTGCTCGGTCAGGAAGGCCTCGCCGCTGATCATCGCCCGGACCGAGACCTCGCCGTCGAAGCCCTCACCGGCCAGCCGGCATTCCTCCTCGAACCAGGCAGCCAGCTCGGCCCCCTTGTGGCCGGGGTTGAAGCGGATGTTGACCCGCGCCGTGGCCCGGGCCGGGATGACGTTGGTCCCCGGGTTGTCCACATCGACCGTGGTGACCTCCAGGTTGGAGGGCTGGAACTCCGGATAGCCCTCGTCCAGCACCCGGTCCTGCAGCCGGCCCAGGAGCCGCACCAACACCGGGATCGGATTGGCCGCCCGCTGGGGGTAGGCCACATGGCCCTGCCGGCCCTCGACGGTGAACCAGGCGTTGATGCTGCCGCGCCGGCCGATCTTGACCATGTCGCCCAGGGCCGTGGCGCTGCTCGGCTCGCCGACCACGCAGTGGTCGATGGCCTCGCCCTCGGCGGCCAGGGCCTCGACCACCTTCCTGGTGCCGTCCAGGGCCAGGCCTTCCTCGTCGCCGGTGATCAGGAAGCTGATCGAGCCCGTCGGTTCGCCCCGGCCCAGCACCGCCGCCACGGCGGCTGTGAAGGCGGCGATGGCGCTCTTCATGTCGACCGCGCCACGGCCGAACAGGACGCCGTCCTTCACCTGGCCGGCGAAGGGATCCTCGCTCCAGGCGGCGGTGTCGCCGACTGGCACCACGTCGGTGTGGCCAGCGAAACAGAGGTTGGGCCGCGCCGTGCCGCGCCGCGCATAGAGGTTCTCGATGTCACCGAACTTCATCCGCCGGCAGGCGAAGCCCAGGCCTTCGAGCTGGCGTTGCAGCACATCCATCGCCCCCTCGTCGGCGGGCGTCACCGACGGGCGGCGGATCAGGGCCTGGGCCAGCGCCAGGGCGTCGAGCGTCTCGGTCGGGGAGGGGGTGTCGGCAAGGGTCATCGCCCTCCGCTTTAGGCGCGGCCGGGCCCCGGCGCAAACCTCGCGCTGCTTAGACTGCCCATTTCGAGCGGCCCGGATCGGGCGGCCGTTTCATTGAGCTCGGGCCGCCGGCCGCGCCTCATCGGGACGTCGCAACCCCGCAACACAGCCCTGAAAGGAGCCGGCCATGCTGACCTTGCCCTTCGTTTCCAGCGCCCCGTTCGACCGCGCCCGCCTTCCCCGCATGCCCCATATATCCAGGGCGGCCAGGCGCCTGGGCCTGCCGGTCGAGATCAAGCCGTCGCCGCGTCCCAGCGAGACCCGGCCCAACCAGATGTTCCTGCATGTGCGCTCGGTCGGCGCCGACGGCTTCGCCCACCTCTTCCAGTTCGCCATCGTCAACGCCGACGGCAATGTGGTGGTCAGCGTCTTCGCCCGGGCCCGCAGTCCCATCGCGGCCGGCGGCACGTCCTGCCCGACCCTGCCCTCGGTCTGGTGGGACCAGCTGGAGGAGGCCCTCAAGCCCTGCCACGGCGGCTGGCTGATCAGCTTCGGGCGCGGCCTGCACGGCGGCTTCCTGCCGCTGGGCACGAAGGAGAGCGTGGCCAGCCTCGACTGCGCCCGCGAGCGCTTCCTCAAGGTGGCGCGGCGGCGGGGCCTAAAGGTCGGGCCCGGCGATGTGGTCGACCTCAACGACGCCCGCCGCCTGGTCGGCCTGCCGCCGGTCCGCTCGCCGGACGCCGCCCTGCAGGCGCTGGGCCTGCGCGAACTCTGGCGCTGGATGGATGGAGTCTAGCAGACTGTTGAGATCGTTCCCCAAGCCCCACCGCCACACCGATCATGCTCGCGAAGGCGAGCATCCAAGCAGGATCGGCCGGTTTCGAGGCCTTTGGAGGTGGCGCCCGAAACGCCAAGCGCCGGCGAACCCGCTGTCGTCGCATGGATGCTCGCCTTCGCGAGCATGGTCGGTGATGGGGAGCCCGTCTGTGCTTCACCGGGCGAACCGCGCCGACGCTGTTAGACGCGTTCCGGTTTCACCCCGTCCCAGAACAGGGGGCTCAGGGTGTAGAAGAACTGGTCGACGTCGCTGGCCGGCCCCGGATACCAGAGCCCGTCGGCCTCGCGCACCACCAGCGACCGGGACGCCATCGCCGCCAGCTTGCGGCGCACGGTCTCGCGGGGGATGCGGCTGATGTCGGCCAGGCTCTGGCTGTTGAGGCCGCGCCGGCGAACCACCACCCGCTCGGCCCCCTTAGCTTTCGCCTCGGCGGCGGCGTTGACCGAGGCCAGGTCGGTCAGCACCACCACCAGATGCAGGGCGAACTGGTCGAGGTCGCCGTCATAGCGGGTCCGCACCCGCGACAGCACCGCCGACAGCGATCCGCCCCATCGGTAGAAGAAGCGGGTGACGTCGCGGCCGAGGTAGTCCTCCAGCCAGTCGGCGTCGCGCGCGATGGTCCGGCTCTCAACCATGGCCCGCGGCTCGGCCGGTTCGGCGGGGCCTCGGGTGGCATTAAGATTAACGCCAGTAAAGCCTGACGAGGTCTGGGATGAGCGCGTGTAGTCGGCAAATGTCCGCTTCTCGGGCGTCATGAGTGGCCTTAGTTGCAATCGGTGGTAGCGGGGGAGCGCCCAACACAAATACCCGCGACAATTTGCGACGCAACTGCAACAGCACCCAAAATGGGTTGATTCCTGTGGACGGATAGCAGCGCTATGGGGGCCGGAATTCGGCCGCTTTTGCCGGCGACTAGTCCCGCAGCAGGTCGTTGATGCTGGTCTTCGACCGGGTCTGGGCGTCCACCGTCTTGACGATCACCGCGCAGGAGAGGCTCGGGCCATTGCCGTGCGGGTCGGGCAGGGCGCCCGGCACCACCACGCTGTAGGGCGGCACATAGCCCCGGTAGATCTCGCCGGTCTTGCGGTCGACGATCTTGGTCGAGGCCGTCAGGAAGACGCCCATCGACAGCACGCTGCCCTGGCCGACGACCACGCCCTCGACCACCTCGGAACGAGCGCCGATGAAGCAGTCGTCCTCGATGATGGTCGGATTGGCCTGCAGGGGCTCCAGCACCCCGCCGATGCCGACGCCGCCCGACAGGTGCACCCGCTTGCCGATCTGGGCGCAGGATCCGACGGTGACCCAGGTGTCGACCATGGTGCTTTCGTCGACATAGGCGCCGATGTTCACGAAGCTCGGCATCAGGATGACGTTCTTGGCCACATAGGACCCGCGCCGCACGATCGCCCCCGGCACGGCCCGGAAGCCGCCCTCCTCGAACTGCGGAGCGTCCCAGCCGTCGAACTTGTTGGGCACCTTGTCCCACCAGGGCCCGACCCCGCCGCCCATGGCCCCGGCCCGCATGACGGTGTTGGGGTTGAGGCGGAAGGAGAGCAGCACCGCCTTCTTCAGCCACTGGTGGGTGAACCAGCCGTCTTCGCCCTTCTCGGCCACCCGCGCCTTGCCGCTGTCCAGCAGGCTCAGGGCCTCCTCGACGGCCGTGCGCATGGGGCCCTTGGTGTCGGGGCCGATGCCGTCGCGGGCTTCCCAGGCGGCTTCGATCTCAAGGGCCAGGTCGGCGGGCGTAAGCTCGGTCATGCGGCGGTCTCCCGGACCCTGGCCGTGCTCAGGAAGCCGGCCAGGTCGTCGGTGCGGTGGTGGACAAAGGGGGCGGTGCTGGCGGGCGCGTTAAGCCCCACCAGGATGGTGGTCATGCCCAGCTCGGCGGCCGGCGCGAGGTTCTTCTCACTGTCCTCGAAGAAGGCGGCGCCGCGCGGATCGACGTTCAGCGCCTTGCTCATCTTCTGGAAGGTCGAGAGGGCCGGCTTGGGCAGGTAGTCGGCCGAGGAGATGTGGAAGACGTCTTCCATCAGGTCGGCGATGCCCAGCTTCTCCAAGACACGTTCGGCATGCGGCCCCGAGCCGTTGGTGAAGATCAGCCGCCGCCCGGGCAGCCGCTCCAGCGCCGCGATCAGCGCCGGGTCCGGTTCCAGCAGGTCAAGACTGACGTCATGCACCTCGTCGAGGAACTCCTCGGGGTCGACGTCGTGGTGGGCCATCAACCCGGCCAGGGTGGTGCCCAGCTCCCCCCAGTACTTCTTCTGCAGGGCCCGCGCCTCGTCGCGCGGCAGCCCGGTCCGGCGCTCGACGAAGTCGGTCATCCGCACCTCGATCAGCTTCATGAAGCCGGTCTCGGCCGGGTAGAGGGTGTTGTCGAGATCGAACAGCCAGGTCTCGATGTGACGCAGGTCGGCGGTCACTTCTTCACCATCGTCCCGGCGCCGTGCTCGCTGAACAGCTCGACCAGCATGGCGTGCGGCCGGCGGCCGTCGAGGATGACCACGGCCTCGACCCCGGCGTCGACGGCGGCGATGGCCGTCTCCAGCTTGGGGATCATGCCGCCGGTGGCGGTGCCGTCCTTGATGGCTTCGAACGCCTGCGCCACCGTCATCTGCCGGATCAGCTCGCCGTTCTTGTCGAGTACGCCCTTCACGTCGGTCAGCAGCAGCATGCGCTTGGCCTTCAGCGCCCCGGCCAGGGCGCCGGCCACGGTGTCGGCGTTGACGTTGAAGGTCTGGCCGTCCTTCGACACCCCGATCGGGGCGACGACGGGGATGTAGTCATGCTCGGCGTGGATCAGGGCGGTGATCAGCTGCGGATCGACCTTCTGCGGCTCACCGACAAAGCCCAGGTCGACCACCTCTTCCAGGTTGCTGCCAGGGTCCTTCTTGGTCCGCTTGGCCTTGGTGACGGTGATCAGCCGGGCGTCCTTGCCCGACAGCCCGACGCCGCGCACATCGGCCTCGGCCCCGGCCAGGGTGATCCAGTTGGCGATTTCCTTGTTGATGGCGCCCGACAGCACCATCTCGGCCACTTCCATGGTCGGGGCGTCGGTCACCCGCAGCCCGTCGACGAAGGTCGACTTGACCCCGGCCCGGTCCAGCATGGCGCTGATCTGCGGCCCGCCGCCATGGACCACGACCGGGTGCAGGCCCAGGAGTTTCAGCAGCACCGCATCGGCCGCGAACAGCCGCGCGACCTGCTCCTCGCCCATGGCGTGGCCGCCGTACTTGATGACCACGGTCTCGCGGTCGTAGCGCTGGATATAGGGCAGCGCCTCGGCCAGGGTCTTGGCGGTGGCCCAACCGGCTTCTTCGACGCTGTCGCTCAAGGCTCGCGGCCTCCAGTCCAAGTTCTCGGGGCAAGTTCGCGGGTGCGATAGCGGACGGGGGCGGCGATGTCACGCGGCGGGCTGCGGTTTCCCGGCCATCTTGTCCATCTCGGTGATGACCCATTCGGCCCGCTCCCGCACGGACGGATTTCGATCCTGGCGCAGCCGGTCCGCCAAATCGCGCCAGCCGGGCAGGGCATGGCGATGACTCACGAGGGCGTCGGCAGCGACCCTTCTCACCACCGGCGAGCTGTCCGACGCGGCTTCTCGGATCAGGGCCTGGCGGTCCGCCGCAACCGTCAACGACCGCGTCTCGAAGGTTGGGACGCGGCGCACGGCGCCCATGTAACGATCGATGATCTTTCGGCCATAGCCGGTGCGCCAGCGGGCTTCGCCGTTCAGAAGAGCCGCCAACGCCCGGGCCCGAACCTGCGGGTGGGCGGCGGATTTGGCCCAGGCCGCCAGGTCCGCGTCGAACGCCGGCTCTCGCGCCAATTCGTCCAGGGCGGCGGCCACCTTCCCCCGGGCCGTGCCGACAATCCGGTCGGAGATGGCTTGCCTAACCTCGGCCCGGCTCAGCAGGTCCGCCGTTACCCGGGCCTGCTCCGGGCCACGAACCCAGAGCCGCAGACGGTCCGACAAGGCGATCCAAGCCTCGGCCAGGTCGGCCGCCGGTGTGTCGCCAAACCGTCGCTCGGCGCACAGCTGGGCGCAGACGCGCACCGGCCCGACCCAGTCATTCAGGCGATAGAGAATGGCGGCGACCTCGAAGGCCGAAGCGCAGGGGCCGGTCATCTTGCGCAACGCCGCGGCTCGCAGATGGCCGTCGCCGTGGAAGACGAAAATCTGCTCCAGCCCCGGCGTCTCCGTCAGCAGCTGCTGAGGGTTCACGGCCCGGCCGCTGAACAGCCGGCTCAAGGGGTTCAGCCCTGCCGCCGGCCACCAGTGCGGCATCGCCAGATCGCGAAGCGTCAATTCCGCCCGGCCAACCTGATCGGCGCGCAGGCCGTGAATGTCCGGCAGGCAGGCGGCGACGAGACTGGCCTCCGACCGCAGGCCGGCCAGACTGGCCGACAGCCGTTCCAGGCGGTCCTGCTGGGCCAGGGAAAAAAGCGGATACTGAGCGGTCATGCCCGACAGTACCGATGCCGCTCTGGCGGCGCTACTGCTCCCCGGACCCCGGATCGGTCTCCGTCTTCCCCGAATCGGATGAGCCCTTCGACCCCTTCGGCTCAGTCGCCGGACGCGGCGCTTCGCCATCTCCCGCCGGCCGCTGGTTCTCATGCTCGATTTCGTGGTTCTTGGGGCGCGGATCGTCGGTCATGCAGGCAACTCCGGGGGTGTTGCAGCAAACGCACTGGCGCTCCCGACGCTCCCTTCCCATCTCCGTCCTGTCGGATGCTTGCTCACAGGTTGCGGGCCTGCTAAACGGCCCGGCTCCGATAAGGGGTCGCGCGCCGTGGGGTTTCGCCTTGCTGTGTGCTGGCTGTCTGTCGAACGAGTGTAGCTCAGCTGGTAGAGCGTCGGTCTCCAAAACCGAAAGTCGCAGGTTCGAGTCCTGCCACTCGTGCCATCCTCCCAGACGGTCCCGGCCTTCGGGCCGTCTTTAACTAGAAGATTCGAGTTTCAAGACCGTCCATGGCCAAGAAACCTGGCAACCTCGCCGCGATGAAGTCCCGCGCCGCCAAAAGCGCCGCGGTCGTGGCCGCGCCCGCCGGCACGGTTCCCGCCGAACCGAAGAAGCCGCGCGTCAGCATCCCGGAATTCTTCCGCCAGGTCCGGGCCGAGGCCCGCAAGATCACCTGGACCTCCTGGAAGGAGACCTGGATCACCTCCCTGATGGTCTTCATAATGGTGATCATGGCCGCCATGTTCTTCCTGCTGGTGGACTGGATGCTGTCCAACGGCGTGCGCCTGGTGCTTGAACTCGTGAGCGGAACCGCCCAATGACCGACACCACCGCCGAGCGCCCCGTCAACCCGCGCCACAAGTGGTACATCGTCCACGCCTACTCGAACTTCGAGAAGAAGGTGAAGGAATCGATCCTCGACCAGGCCAAGGCCCAGGGTCTGGACGAGTACTTCAGCGACATCCTGGTTCCGACCGAGGACGTCGTCGAAATCCGCCGTGGCCGCAAGGTCAACGCCGAGCGCAAGTTCTTCCCCGGCTATGTGCTGGTGAAGATGGAAATGACCGACGAGGCCTACCACCTCATCAAGAACACCCCGAAGGTCACCGGCTTCCTGGGCAGCGGCTCCAAGCCGATGCCGGTCTCCGAAAAGGAAGTCGAGCGCATCATCGGTGTCGCCGCCGAGGGCGCCGAGCGTCCCAAGCCCACCATCTCCTTCGAGATCGGCGAGCAGGTCCGCGTCACCGACGGCCCCTTCGCCAGCTTCAACGGCACGGTCGAGCAGGTCGACGAGGAACGCACCCGCCTGCACGTGGCCGTGTCGATCTTCGGCCGCGCCACCCCGGTCGAGCTGGAATACAGCCAGGTCGAGAAGGTCTCGTAAGGCTTCAGGCCGGACGAGCGAAAAGGGCGACGCCGGCTTCCGGCGTCGCCCTTTTCATGTCCGCCGCCGGTGGGTGCTGCCTACCATGCGATTCTGACCGCGACGAATCCGGCGTGGCCTTCATTGTCGCGGCCGAAGCGACCGTCATAGCCGGCCTCGATACGGGCCCGATCGTCCAGGCGAAATTCGAGCGCAACACCGAGCTCGGCGGCCGAATCGCCGAAATCGGGTCCGGCGACGACGAACGGCTCGCCGGGGAGCTGCGGATCGAAGGTGGTGACGCGCGCCGTCCTGTCGCCCAAGATCGAGACCCCGCGCGCGTAGCCGCGCGCGGCGAAGCGTCCGGCGTCCGGCGCCCAGCGCGCCTGGAGCCCGGCCCACAGGCGGGTCTGGGTTTCGTCGTCGGCCGAGACCGTGAGCGGCGCGGGTCCGCCCGTCTCGGCGAAACCGCTACGGCTCCACGACAGCACGGACAGGCCGACGGTCGGCGTCAGCGTCAACGCGCCGAGGGGGACCTCATAACCGGCCTCGATCGCGCCGCCCGCGATCGTCGCATCGTAATCGGCGCGGGCGGAGCCGAGCGCGGAGGCGCCCGTCGTCTCGATGTCGAAGACGCCGACCGTGGCCGCGGCGGCCGCGTGGAAACGGCCGGAGGCGAAGGCCGCATGGGCGCCGATCTCCAGGTGCGACGTCTCGGCCATTTCCGGAGTCAGCGCGTCAGCGATCGAAAGATCGGTCTCGCCAAATTCCCCGGCGATGCCGAGGACCCAATGTTTGCCGGGGCTCAAGACGAAGCCGCCGGCCAAGCCGAAGGAGTCGATATCGGTCGCGCCCAGGTCGCCCGCGCCGGCGAAGTCCGCCCCCGCGCCCCACACCTCGGTCCAGACCCCGGCGCCGTCCGGCGCCGGGGGGCCGTCGGTCAGCCGGCGCAGGAAGCGGCCGGTGACGAGGAAGCCCCCGTTGGCCAGGGCCGCATGCACGGCGCCCGAGGGCAGGGGCGTCAGCGACACGTCGTAGAAGGTCGTGCCGCCTGTCAGCGTGCGCTCGATCGAGGTGGTGATGAACAGGGTTTGATAGACGTCGAGGACAAACAGCGTCGTGTTGCTGGGCACATCAACCGTTATGCCGCCGGCGCACCCGGCGGCGGAGGCCGGCGCCGGGCAGCCGACCCGGGTTCCGGCGGTTGCTGTCGCACCTGTGAAGCCAATCGTGATGACCAGGTCGGTATAGGTATCCCTCCCGGTGAGAAGCTCGGAAAGCACGCGATCGGTGACGACGACCGGGCCACCGCCGGTCCGGACCTCCGGACCGCCGAAATAGCGCCTGCCATCGGCGTTTCGCGCGGCGCGCAACAGACGGGGACGCGCGTCCGCGATCGTTCCCCCTCGCAACGTGATCGGCGCGCCATCGGCCAGCACCCCGCTCAACTCGAAGTCGCTGCTGGTGCTGTCGCGATTGTCGACCAGGCTGGCGATTTCGGTAAGGAAGACGCGGTGTTCGAAGGATCCAACCGCGAAGAAGGTATTGGTGCCGCCCCCGCTCCCGACGGTGGGGTCGGCACAGTTGCCGGGCAGCGGCGGAAGTCCAAAAATAAAACTTCCCTGGAAGACCACGGTCGCGCCGCTGGCGATCCAGCTGCCGGCGCAGCCCGGCAGCAATTGCGCATTGTGCTCCGCCGCCAGATCGGCCGCCTCCTGGAGGTTCAGCGCCGCCACATTCGCCACCGGCGGGACCGGCTCGGCCAACCCCCGTTCGCTGGTGATTAAGGTCTGCGCCGCCGCCAGGCCGGGCGCCAACAAGGCCAGCGCCGCTCCGCCGACCAGCAAGCCTGAAAGCCTTCGCACGCCCATCGAACCATCCTTCGCCCGGACTCTCGCATCGTTGCGGCGGGCCGCTAAGCTCCCGGAATCGGGAGGTTGACGGGGTGAAGGCGGGCGCTTGCGGGCGGCGGCGCTTGGTGCGAGTCTGGCCCTGACGGATGGGAGCCGCCAATGCTGTCGCGGGTCATGGACCATGCCGAGGGCGCGTTCCGGGCGACGACGCCCGAGGAGGCGAGCGCGCGTTTCTTCGAGGCCGCCAAGGGGTTCGGCGCCTCCTATCTGCAGACCCGCCTCTATCGCCGTCCCGCAGGGCCGCTCACCGCGCCCAGTCATTATGCGGCGGGCGGCTTCCTCGCCCGGATGGCGCCGGCGTCCTGGCCGCACAGCGACGCGTTCAACTATGTCTGCTTCCAGTGCAATCCGCTGTTGGCCGCGATCCGCGAGAACCGTACGCGCTACCGCTTCTCCGATTTCGCGCCGCGCGGCGACCGCCGCTATGGCGCCTATTGGGAAGCGATGGGCGAAGCCGGCATCGCCGACGCGCTCTGCGCCACCTCATACGGCGCCGGCGGCATGATCGCTTCTCTGCATCTCGGGTTTCCGCACCGGCAGATCGGCCCGGAGGAGAGCCTGGCCGTCCAGCTCGCCGGACTCGTCCTCACCGAAAAGCTGATGAGCTTCGCCAGTGTCCCGGCCGACCCCGATCCGCTGACCCGGCGTGAGCGCGACGCGCTTGCCCTCGTCGCTGAAGGCAAGACCGATTGGGAAATTTCGGTGATCCTGGAAGTTTCCGAAGCGACCGCCCGTTTCCATGTCGATAATGCGCGCCGCAAGCTCGGCGCCGTCACCCGCGCCCAGGCCGTCGCGCGGCTTGTGAACCAACGGCTGATATGAACAGCGGTGACAGTGCGCGACGACGTCTCTCAGGTCCCGGCCGTTGAGCTTTCAAACGCGACCGCCCCCGACCTAGACTGGGACCCGCGACAAGAGAGGCCGCATCGATGATCACCGTCTGGGGCGAGGGCAGGGGGTTCCGGGTCGTCTGGTTGCTGGAGGAGATGGGCATCCCCTATCGCCTGCGGGACGTCGACATGCTGAAGGGCGTCGAGAACGATCCCGAATTCCTGGCCATCAACCCCGGCGGTTTCATCCCAGCCCTGCAGGATGGCGACATGGTGATGGTCGAGTCGGTGGCCATCCTGCAGTACCTGCTGGGCCGGCATGGTCCCACGCCCCTGGCGGTCGGGCCGGATGATCCCGCCTATCCGACCTATCTGCAGTTCCTGGTCATGGGCGAGGCGGGCATCATGGCGCCGGCCTTCTACGGCTGGGCCGGGCGCGGGTTCGGGCCACAGGGCGCCGCGGACGACTGGACCGGCAGGCTCGGTCTGGAGAATCTCCAGAGCCGGCGCAGGCTGGTCGCCCGCCAGCTGGAGCAGGCCGCCTATATGGCGGGCGAGCGCTTCACGGCCGCCGACATCTCCGTCGCCTACGCCCTGCTGTGGCTTCGCCGGACGCGCACCGCCGAACTGACGGACGCCGAACGGGCTTATGTCGAGCGTTGCACGGCCCGCGACGGCTACCGGCGCGCCATGCAGGCCTGCCCGGCCACGCGCGGCTGGGCGGAGGCTGTCGGCGGGTAGGTATCCTTCTCCCGCTTGTCGGGAGAGGGGGCGGGATTTGCGATTCCGCTTCGCGCCTGCTACAGAGCCGGCCCCCGCGCTCTAACCAGCGCGGCTTTCGCCTCTACGGGCGGATTCAAATCCGTGGGAGGGACGCCAAGCCCGCACCACGGCTCACAACCGCCGGTATCGCCGGCAATGGAGAAACCATGGCCAAGAAGATTCTGGGCTACATCAAGCTGCAGGTGCCCGCGGGCTCCGCCACCCCCTCCCCGCCCATCGGGCCGGCGCTGGGTCAACGCGGCGTCAACATCATGGGCTTCTGCAAGGAGTTCAACGCCCGCACCGAGAACGTCGCCAAGGGCACGCCCCTGCCGACCGTCATCACCGTCTACCAGGACAAGAGCTTCACCTTCGTCACCAAGACCCCGCCGGCGACCTTCTTCATCAAGGAAGCCCTCGGTCTGAAGTCCGGCTCCAACAAGCCGGGCCGCGAAGTGGCCGGCAAGATCACGCAAGCCCAGCTGCGCGAGATCGCCGAAAAGAAGATGAAAGACCTGAACGCGAACGACCTGGACGCGGCAACCAAGATCATCGCCGGCTCCGCCCGCGCGATGGGCCTGACGGTGGAGGCCTAAGCACATGGTCAAGCAAATCAAACGCGCCAAGGCCTGGACCGGCGACCGTGACGCCACCCACGCCGTTGAAGCCGCCATCAGCCTGGTGAAGGCCAACGCCACCGCCAAGTTCGACGAAAGCATCGAGATCGCCGTCAACCTGGGCGTCGACCCGCGTCACGCCGACCAGCAGGTCCGTGGCGTCGTTTCGCTCCCCTCCGGCACCGGCCGCGACGTCCGCGTCGCCGTCATCGCCAAGGACGCCAAGGCTGACGAAGCCCGCGCCGCCGGCGCTGAAGTCGTCGGCGCCGAAGACCTAGTCGAGCGTATCCAGGGCGGCTTCATGGAATTCGACCGCGTCATCGCGACGCCGGACATGATGGCCCTCGTCGGCCGTCTGGGTAAGGTGCTGGGCCCGCGCGGCCTGATGCCCAACCCGCGTGTCGGCACCGTGACCCCGAACGTCGGTCAGGCCGTGAAGGACGCCAAGGGCGGCGCCATCGAGTTCCGCGTCGAGAAGGCGGGCATCGTCCACGCCGGCATCGGCAAGGCCTCGTTCACCGAAGACGCCCTGCTGGCCAACGTCCGCGCCCTCGTGGACGCGCTCAACAAGGCCAAGCCGGCCGGCGCCAAGGGCATCTACGTGAAGCGCATCTCGCTCTCCTCGACCATGGGCCCCGGCTTCAAGGTCGATACCGGCAGCATCAGCGCCTAAGCGCTTTTCTGCAGGTCTGAAGTTGCGGCGGGGGGGGCC